>CANDMI010000022.1 GCA_947385775.1 uncultured Eubacterium sp.
CCCTGGCGCTGTTTGTGTTTTGGATTTTCACAGATAATCCGGATGCTTCCTTTTCTTTTAATCACCTTGCACTTATCGCAAATTGGCTTTACGGATGATCTTACCTTCACAGCAGCTCCTCCTTTCTCTACACCCAAGCCGCCGCGTTTTCAGACTCTGGCACACTTAGGATACATTATCAAAGCATACGATTAGTATTGTATCACACAAAAAGTAAGAATGCAAGAAAAAAATGCAGAAAATTCCCGCAAGCAAACAAAAGCCTGCGGGAATTTCATTTATCTGAGTTTCATGATTAGAGCAGGTAATGGGAATCGAACCCACCCTACCAGCTTGGGAAGCTGGTGTACTACCGATATACGATACCTGCTTATATAAATGTTATGAGATGTTTGTTTTTTATTTCCTCACCTCACAAAAATTATTATAACTGATTTGATTTGCCATTTCAAGTAGAAATTGAAAAAAATTTAATTTTTTACAACAGCTGATGAGCGGAGCGCCAGATTATGAGCAAAGTTAGCTGCAAAGCTGCGGGAAAGCGCCGCAGGCGCCTCCTCGAATGGCGCGGGCCGAACTGTTACTTTTTTTCAAAAGGAAGCCCCCGCTTCAAAAGCAGGGGCTTCCTATGTAATCGGCAATTTATGGACTTTATGAATCCGACAGCACGAACTGTCCCACAAGCTCATCCAATGTAGCCGCCTGAGCAGACAGCTGCTCGCTGGTTGCTGAGGATTCCTGGGCAGTTGCGGAGTTGTTTTGAACAACCTCTGAAATCTGTCCAACACCTTCTTCCGCCTGGCGCATGGTAACCGCCTGTGTTTTTACCATTGTGCTTAAGTCCTTCGAAGAATCCGCAATCTGCTTAATGCCGTTTACGACCGTCTCTAAAGAGCTGGACGCACGATCTACGGCGCGGTTTCCTTCTGAAATTTCCGTCATTGTGCTTTCGATCAATTCGCGGGTGTCTACCGCAGCCTGGGCGCTTTGCTCAGCAAGCTGGCGGATCTGGTCAGCCACAACCGCAAAGCTTCGTCCTGATTCCCCTGCTCTTGCGGCTTCGATGGAAGCGTTTAAGGACAATAGGTTTGTCTGTGACGCGATGGATTCAATTTCGGAAATAATGTTTCCGATTTTAGAAGAAGAATCGCTGATTTTTTCCATCGCAGTAACCATCTTATTCATTTCTGTACGGCTGTTATCCGCTTCATCCGCAAAATTCCTTGCCATATGGTAAGATTCTTCCGCGCTTTCCGCGCTTCTTTCCATTGTTTCTGTAATATCGATGATCGTCGCCTGTAATTCCTCTACCGCGCTTGCCTGTTCTGTAGCGCCCTCCGCAAGGCTTTGCGCCGCGTCAGCAAGGTTCGTGGAACCTGCGGAAACCTGCCCGGACGCCTCACCGATAGACCGAAGCGTCATGGTCATCTGATTGCGCAGCCCGCGCATAGACTCGATTACCTTTTCAAAATCATTCGTATATTTTTCAACCATGGATGAATTGACTGTATAATCCCCGCTTTCCATCGCGCCAAGCACAACGCCGATGTCACTTACAATTGCGTTGAGCCTGTCAGCCATATGCGTAGCATGGCCTATCATATCTGAAACCTCGTCTTTAGTTGCGGCCTCTGGAAACGGCGAAGACAGGTCGCCGTGCGCAAACTGTTCCAAGCGTTCGCCCAAATTTATCAACGGTTCTGCAATATTCTTTGAAATCTGTTTTCCCATTTTTGTAGAAAACAGGATCGCTATTACAATGACTACAAGGATCAGCACAGATAAAATAGCGCTTAATATGGCAAGCTGCGTGGAAATTTTATTACCTTCGCTTACCTTTACATACATTAGATCCTGTAATCTTGTATATATCTCATTATACTTTGGCCCAAGCTCAGCAAGGGCTATCCCCTGTGCCTCCTCGCATTTTTCCCGGTCGGTGGTGGCGCCTATACCCATAATCCGCTCATCCAGCTCCCAATATTCCGGAAGCAAAGCTTCGATCTGGTCGTAAGTTTCCCTGCCGGATTTTGATACAATCGTGTCTTCTACTTTAGCAAAGGACTTTTCAAATGCTGCCCTTGTTTCTTCATGCTGCTGCGTTACTGTATCAATGGCATCCTCATCATCATAACCGATAACTGCCCTTAGGGATGACCTGGAATCGGCAAAATCAAACAAGGCCGTGCCAATATCCCCCTGTGCAAAGCCATAGTTTTTCAGCGCACTCGAATACCTCATTGCAACAATAATCAGTACAATGACCCCCACAATAGCTGCGATAGCTGTGATACATGAGACTAGAACAAAAGACTTTGTAAGCCTTTTTTCTATTTTTTCATTTTCGAACATAGCAACTTAACCCTCCTCACTTCTTTCGTTCGATTTTTACTACAATAACTGCTCAGTGCCTCAATGTTTACAGTTACAAAATCTTATTTTGATTATAAAACTTTTTTGTCAACCTTACAATAATTTTTAAGATTTTTCTGAAATCTGTGAAAAATATCTAGTAAAAACACAAATAAACGCAATTTTATTGGTTGGATTTTACCTTTTAACCAAAATTATTGACATTTTATGTATCTGTGATATGATTACAAAAAAAATAAATACGGGAGGTTAAAAATGAAATATGTCATTTTAGGCGGCGTTGCGGCCGGGACAAAGGCTGCGGCAAAAATAAAACGCCTCGACCGCCAGGCGGATGTGGAAATTTTTACGAAGGGTACGGATATTTCCTATGCGAGCTGCGGCCTGCCATATTATATCGGCGGAGATATCCCTTCAAGGGACGCTTTGATCGTAAATTCCCCGGAAAAGTACGCGGGGCTTACCGGCGCTAAGGTTCATACTGGATGTGAGGCGACAAACGTTGACAGCGCAAAAAAACAGGTGTCTTTTGATAAAGCAGACGGGGAGACGTTTACAGAAGAATACGATAAGCTGATCATCGCGACCGGGGCAAAGCCTTTTATCCCGCAGGTGAAGGGCGTTTCTTTATCTGGCGTATTTACGCTTCGCACGCCGGATGACGCGGTGGCGATCCGCGCATTTGCACAAGAAAACGGCTGCCGCAAAGCAGTCGTATGCGGCGCGGGGTTTATCGGCCTGGAAGCGGCGGAAAATCTAGCGGCTCTAAATCTGGAGGTGACTGTGATCGACGCGGCGGATCAGATCATGCCAAACGCGTTTGACGAGGATATGGCTGGTTTTGCGAAGCGGCAACTAAAAGCGGCTGGCATACGGATCATGACCGCCACAAGCCTGATCGGAATAAGCGGGGAAAATCGCGCCCGGTCCGTACAGACCGACCACGGGGATCTGCCTGCCGACCTTGTGATCCTGGCGATCGGCGTTCGTCCGGCTACTGAATTTTTAGAAAACAGCGGCATTGAGATGTATAAAGGCACAATCCTCGTAGACGGTCATATGCAGACAAACCTGCCTGACGTTTACGCAGCGGGCGACTGCGCGCTTGTAAAAAATTCCCTGACCGGGCAAAATCATTGGTCCGCGATGGGCTCCACCGCAAACTTATGCGCACGCGCTATGGCAAAGGCGTTTTATGATCCAAACATAAGCTATGGCGGCTGCCTTGGAACAGGGGTCGTGCGGCTGCTTCCTGATTTTAATGGCGCAAGGACAGGGCTTACACACAAACAGGCAAAGGCGGCTGGATTTAACGCAGAATCCGTCGTTTGCATTTTGGATGACAAGGCGCATTATTATCCGGGCGCATCCTCGTTTATCGTAAAATTAACCGCGGATAAGCAAAGCCGAAAGCTGCTTGGCATACAAACGCTGGGCGCGGGCGCAGTCGATAAGATGGCGGATATCGCGGTCACGGGCATTTCCCAGGGCATGAAGCTGGATGATTTTGACACGCTTGATTTTGCTTACGCGCCGCCATTTTCCACAGCGATCCATCCATTTGTTACGGCATGCTACATACTGGAAAATAAGATCGACGGAGTTTTAAACAGCTTAAGCCCTGCCGACTATGCAGCCGGCGCGGCGAAAGGATACACGGTTTTAGACGTGCAGCCGTCTCCTGGCATACCAAACGCGCGCTGGATCAACCTGTCAGAGGTCACCGCTTCGATTGAAGGAGAGGAAATCGAAGGATTAAATAAAGATGAAAAGCTTTTGCTTGTCTGCACAAAGGGCAAGAGAGGATACTTTTTACAAAACCGCCTAAAGGCCCTCGGATATACGAATACGCTTGTATTAGAAGGAGGCGCGATGTTTAACGAGGTGAAAGTTCCCCGCAACGGGAAAAAGCTTTCGCCAGAAGAGATCAAGCGCGTAAAAGGGCTGGGATGCCTTCAGGATAAACGCTTTGACGACATTTTTAATGTACGAGTGATCACAAGAAACGGCAAGATCACCGCAAAAGAGCAAAAGGCCATCGCCGAAGCAGCAGACCGCTTTGGAAGCGGCGAAGTTACGATGACGACCCGCTTAACATTGGAAATCCAGGGGGTTTCTTATGACAAGATCGATGAGATTAGGGCGTTTTTGGCGGATGCCGGATTGGAAACCGGAGGAACCGGCTCAAAGGTGCGTCCGGTCGTATCCTGCAAAGGCACTACCTGCCAGTATGGGCTGATCGACACGTTTGCGCTTTCGAAAAGGCTGCATGACCTTTATTATACCGGGTTCCACGATGTGTCGCTGCCGCACAAATTTAAAATCGCTGTGGGCGGCTGTCCGAACAACTGCGTAAAACCGGATTTAAACGACCTTGGCATTATCGGCCAGCGCGTGCCGGAAATTGATTACGCAAAATGCCGTGGCTGTAAAGTCTGCCAGGTAGAAAAGGCTTGTCCGATCCATGCGGCAAAGCTTATAGACGACAAGCTTCATATTAATGCAAAAGAGTGCAACCATTGCGGGCGCTGCATTTCGAAATGCCCGTTTGACGCCGCCGGTGAAGCGGTTTGCGGATATCGGGTTTATATTGGCGGACGCTGGGGGAAAAAGGTTGCGGCAGGCAATATGTTAAATAAGATTTTTACAACTGAGGATGAAGTTGTGGCGTTGGTAGAGCGCGCGATCTTATTCTTCCGCGACGAAGGGCTTTCCGGAGAGCGGTTTGCGGATACGATCGCAAGGCTTGGGTTTGAATACGTGCAGGATAAACTGCTGAATCATAAAATAGACAAAGAGAGCATATTGAAAAAGACAGTGGTTGGCGGGGCTACCTGCTGACGCAAGGATTTGCGGGCGCGTCCTGATGTTACGATCTTTCAGGACACGCCTGTATATCAATACGACAGCACTTCCGCCCCATCTTCTGTCACCAGTACCATAACTTCCCATTGCGCGGACGGCTTTCCATCTTCTGTATAAGTGGTCCATCCATTTTTTTCATCCATATAAATATCGGCTTTTCCCATATTCACCATCGGCTCGATCGTAAATATCATTCCGGGAACCATCAGCATTTCCTCCCCGCGAAAGCTGTTGTAATTGACCCATGGATCCTCGTGAAATTCCAGCCCTACGCCATGCCCGCCGATCTCCCGCACTACCGTATAGCCATTTTCAAACGCATGGTCGTGGATCGCCTGGCCCATATCGCCGATAAATCCCCAGGGCTTTACTTCTTTTAGCCCGATTTCCACACATTCTTTCGTTACATCCACCAGACGCTGTTTTTCCCTGCTTACCTCCCCGATGCAAAACATACGGGAAGAATCCGAGAAATAACCGTTTAAAATAGTGGAAGCGTCCACATTGACAATGTCCCCTTCTTTTAATATCACATCCTTAGACGGTATGCCATGGCAAACCTGGTCATTTACGGATGTGCATACGCTTTTTGGATATCCCTGATAATTTAACGGCGCAGGCATCCCGCCCATTTTTGTCGTCACGTCATAAACCATTTGGTCGATTTCTTCGGTAGTGATCCCTACGTGGATATGTTCCGTGATATAATCCAATACCGCGATATTGATTTTCGCGCTCTGGCGGATTCCCGCTATCTGGTCCTGGTTTTTGATCATTTCCCGGTCCGGCACCAGATGCCCCTGGTCTGCGATCTGCATGATCCGCTCGTCAAACGCCTGGTGGCACTGTTTATATTTTTTCCCGCTGCCGCACCAGCATTTATCATTTCTTCCCAACTTTATCTGCTTTGTTTTTCTTTCAAACGTCTTTTTATTAAATGCCTGCATCCTTTTCGTCCTCTCAAGATAAATCAAGCTGAAATGTAAAAAGATACGGAGGATTCCCCAAATCCAAAGAATGCCGCTGATCAAATTTAGGGAAAATCCTCCATAAAGTAAACCGTGTCAATTCATTTTTCTCATTAAGCGACAAAAAACCGTCCGCTGTTTCTAAGTTAATGATCCTTCTAGTCGATAATCCTTCTAGTTAATGATCCTTCTTACCGCGATAATCGTCCGATATGTAGCCGTCTGGGTCGTAATGCCGCTGCGTGTGCTCTGGGCGCCGACGATCTGACCGCCGCCCATATATAACGCCACATGGCCGCTGTAGCAGATCAAATCCCCCGGCTGCGCTTCACTGTAGCTGACTCCTCTGCCGCATCCCGCCATCATCTCCGCGCTGTGTGGAAGGGAATAACCAAAGTGCGCATAAACGCTCATTACAAACCCGGAACAATCGGCTCCGTTTGTCAGGCTTGTACCGCCCCAGACATACGGATTTCCAATAAATTGCGTCGCATAAGCGATCACGTCGCTTCCAGTCGCACCTGTCGGACTGACTGCCTGAGATGTCTGCGAGCCGCCTGTGGAAGGCGGGTTGGACGGCGCCTGGCTGGAAGCTCCAGATGAAGGCATACTATTTTGTGAAGGGCTGCTGTTTTGCGATGCGCTGTTATTTTGCGAAGCGTTACTGTTTTGCGATGCGCTGTTATTTTGCGAGGAGCCGCTTGTATTAGATGAAGCGCTGTTATTTGCCGCCTGTGCAGCCTGCGCCGCCTGCCTAGCCGCTTCTTGTGCCGCTTTTTTTGCGATCCTTTCCGCTTCGGCTCTTCTTTCCGCCTCTTTTTGAGCGGCGATCCGTTCTTTTTCCTCTTCGTCCCGGATCACCTGATTTTGCTCCTGTATCGTTTTCTTATAAGCGGCGGCTAACGTTTTTGCCTGCGCAAGCTGGGAATCGAAATCTGTCATCACCGCTTTTTTGGAAGACACCATTTTCTTTAGGTCTTTTTCCTGAACCTTATAATTTTGCTGCATCACTTCCAGTTCAGAATGCTCTTCTTCCAGCTGTGTCTTTAAATCGCTGACCTTTTGCTTTGTATCTTTATACTCCTGTAGCTGCTCCCTGTCATAATCATGAACCTTGTTACAATAATTAACCCGGTTTAAAAAATCAGACATACTGGTAGCGCCGAGCAGCGCTTCTAAAATAGAGGAATCCCCACGCTCATACATGTAACGGATTCTTTTTTTCATCCGCTCGTACTGCGTGCTTTCTTTTTCTTTCGCAGCTTCCAGCTTTTGATCCGCCTCTTTGATCTGCCCTTCCTTTTGCTCCAGCTCATCGGATAGAATATCCATATTTACGAGAAGCTCTACCAGCTCTGAATCCAGGGCATTGATCTCTTTTTGCAATTTTTCCTGTCTGGAAGCGATGTCGCTTATTTTGCTGTTTGCGCTTTCCAGATCGCTCTGCGCCTGTTCCTTCGCATTCTGCGCCTGCGACTTGCGGCTTGCAAGGACAGGCTGCAAAGACGCCGTGCTAACGGCAGCCATTAACAGCAGGGCCGTGAACCTTTTGGATGAATACTTTAAAAATGTGTTATGTACTTTCAAGATAAACTCCTTTGTGGTGTTTGTGCGTTGGCGCTCATTTATCGTTACTGAAAACTAAAACCGCCTTGCGGTTAGGGAATAGTATAGCATGTCTTTTACAGGATTTCAAGGGAGGATTCCCGCTTTAATGAAAGACACGGTAACAGTTCAGCCCAGGACTTTGCATTTACTGCAAAGTCCGTATGATAAAGCAGCGGTTGTGGGAATCCGGCTCTTTGCCAACGGCAAATTTTGAATGAGCCGGATTCCGTTACAGTAAATCCAACGGCTGAGCTGTAACAAGACACGAGTAGAGAAGAGTTTCTCCCCTACCCGCATTTTAAAAATTTCACCCTTTCGCTTCCCTATACCCGCTCATCTGCTTTACGATCAACAGCTTATCCCCAAGGTTGACGTGCTCGCTTGTAAGCTGGTTCATCTGCATCACATCCTCAACCGTCGTATGGTGCTCCTTTGCAATGTCCCATAAACGGTCGCCCGCCTTTACAATATATCCGGCGATGCCAGGCTGTTTTTCGTACTGCTCTAAATCCTGCGGGCTTTGCTCAATGCCAGTAATCAGATCCGCCTCCTGCTTGCGGAACACGATGGAATCCAAACCAACGACCGCTTTAATGTCCGCCTGACTGTTGTCCGCTAAAATGACGGTCAGCTGGTCGATGCCTGCGGAAAGCTCGTAAGTGTCCTCCGGCTTTATGCCCTCCGCCTCAATTTTTCGGCTAAACGGTATCACCCCTTCCACGATCCCGATCGGCAGATCGTCGCTTGCTGTAATATAAAGGATGCGCACCTTTAAAACCCCTTCCGCCTCAATCCCATCCGGAACAATGCGGCTGTCCTCGATAAACGCCTCCCCTACGCTTGCGCACAGCTGTAAAATTTCCGCCGGCAGGTTTTCCAGTAAAATCTGGTCAGCGATCTTAAATTTCGAATCATTTTTTACAAGAAGGCTTTGCAAATGAACCGATTCGCGTTCCAGCTGCAATTCATCTTGCAGAGAATACGCGTCCTCCAGAATCTGAAGCTCTTCTTCTTTCCACACCCTTAAATAAAAGTCCAATAGCCCTTCCAGCATTAGCGCCCGGTTTTCGCCGTCGCTGTCCTCCGCAGGGGTCACTTCCAGCTGCGCTTGTAGCGGCACGAGCTTAAAAATAGCGTCCGGCTCGCACCCGCTGCATTCGATGTTTTCATGCAAAGCAACAGTCGTTTCCATGCACTGTATCTGTTTTTCGTCGTCCTCCCCCTTATACAGGATATTTACAAGCAGCTCGCCAGTCAGCTCGATCTCGCCTGTGCGCATCCGGCTGTCAAATCCCCGAAGCTGCACGCTCTGCCAAAGCAGCTTGCTGATGTTTGGACGGTTGGACGGTAATAAGATCTCGCTGTGTATGCGGCAAATGTCCTTTTTTTGCGTGATCAGCTGCAACATCTTTTGCTGCTGGTACAGCGCCTGCACCGACTGGTCCTCTATCCCGGTTGGCAGCTGCAACTGCTGCTCCATCTGGTCAGACGCGGACAGCTCGATCAGCGCGCGTATGTTTAATTTTCGTGAATTGATCATGCCCACAGAAAGGTCATCCATGCTGCTTTGCACAATGATGTGGTCTGTTTCCTGCACGCCCTCCATATGTATCGCTTCGGAAAACGGAACTTCCCCTTGCAGGCTGCATATGCTTCCTGTCTCCGTGCATTTGTACAGCACCTGGAACTGCAAGGAGCCGTCCGCCGTCACCTGGTCCTGGTCCACACGTATCTCATGAATGCGCGCCGTCCCTTTCCGGTCGATCAGCTTTATCATATCCGGTTCATAATCTGGCAGGTTAAAATCGCTTTCCACGGTCATCTGGACAGATGCCCGTCCCCTCTCCTGGTTCGCCTGTAATAGTTTTTTTATAAAATCCAATCAAAAATCCTCCGGCTTTGAATAGTTTTTTATATCCTATTCAAAACCGGAGGATTTTATGATTCCTTCGTAAGTATAAACACATCGCTTTACAAGCCCGCCTTTAACACAGCTTCATACGAATGTCCCTCGTAATAATGTCGGAATAACTAAAAGATAGCAGCTGAGGTGGATTTTTCTCATCCTTGTCATCTACTAAAATCGTAAATACGCTAGGATAAGCGCCCTTAATAACGCCACTTTGAATATCTACTTTATTTCTGCCCCTGTCAAGCTGAATCATTACTTTGCTTCCACATTGCTGATGTACAGAAGCACGTACTTTCTCAATATCTTTCCGCTGCATATCTGCATATCCTCCTCTACTGCATTTCTATAACTAGCTCTATAACTAGCTCTATAACTAGATATAGTATAGCATGTCACCCCGCAAAAGTCAATGGCTTTCGCTACTCAAATACTATATTTTGTTTCTGCTTTGCGGTTTTCACCACTATATATGGATAACTGGGCTTTTTTTGGGGCTTTGAACCGTTCTCTGGGCCAAGCAGTTCGGTATCAAAATATAGTGCTTTCTCCGTCAGATACAGATCCCGCACCACAATGCTGTAGCCCCCTGTTTCCTGCTCTCCATAGCCATGCACAAGGTACATCTCATCGTCGCTTTCAAAGGAAATCTTAAACTCCGCTTCTTTTTTCTGTTCAATCGTCTCCATCAGCTTTTTTGGAATGTCATTGTCCTCCACGATCGTATATTCCAAGTCCTTTAGCTTTTTTCTTTCCTGCTTTGGCGCGCAGCCGCCACAGATCCCAGTAAGCAGCGCAAGGAGCAGCGCAGCCGCAATGATATGCAATATAGCCCCTAAGCTTTGGGCGGACTTTTCGCGCCTGCATTTTATTCGCGGATTCAAATTGAGATTATGATTCATATGGATTTTTTTATTTTTTCTTCTTATGATATGATATGGCGGATTTTTTAAAATATGCCGGAAAAAGAAACAGTTGCATAAACGCATGTTTTTTCGTATAATAAAATTGTTTAAATCTGGAAAAATGAAAGGGCGACCGATTATGATCCGTGTAATTTTAATCGCAATTTTTGTAGCGTGTTTTTTTATCGTAGGCATTCCAGTATGGGGCATAACCTGGGCAATCGGAAAATATGATTCTTACAAAGCGGATATCATCTGCCTTCGCATGGTACAGTGGGCTTTTAAATTTATACTGGTCATCTCCGGCGTTAAGGTAGACGTATACGGGGAGGAAAATGTCCCAAAGGATGAAGCGGTTTTATATATTGGCAACCACCGCAGTTATTTTGACATCGTGATCACCTACTCCAGATGCCCGGGGCTTACTGGATATGTGGCAAAAGACAGCATTTTAAAGATCCCATTTTTAAATGTCTGGATGAAGCGGCTCCACTGTTTGTTTTTAAACCGGACGGACATCAAAGAAGGGATGAAGATGATCGTAACTGGCATCAACCAGATAAAAAACGGCATTTCGATGTGCATTTTCCCGGAAGGGTCGCGCTCAAAATCCGATGTGGAAACTGATATGCTCCCATTCAAAGAGGGCAGCATGAAAATGGCGGAAAAGACAGGCTGCGCCATTATCCCAATGGCGTTAATACATACGGCGGATATTTTCGAAAAGCATCTCCCATTCGTGCGCCGTACCCACGTTACATTGACGTATGGCGCCCCGATCTATGTAAAAGACCTGGACAAAGCCGAGCGCAGGCATATTGGCGCTTATACGCAAAAAGTAATCCAAAACATGTTAGAAGCCCAGCTTTTAGCGGAGCAAGAGCAATGACCGGTTTGCAGAGCTGTTATAAACGTTATTTTATAACAGCTCTTTTTTAACCTTATGCAAATGCGGCAAACTTTAAACACGATATTACGTAGTAATGATCGCTTCCACCACATCGGAAAATCCCATAAAATGAGAAGCCTTTACTAAAATCGCGTCTCCAACCCGCAAAAACCGCAGCAGCTCCCCGATCATCTGGTATTTTGATTCAAATTCATGCACTTCGCATGTCTGGCTGTGCTCCCGGACGGCTTTTGCAAGCTCCTTAGACAGCTCCCCAGTACAGAACAATACGTCAATGTTTTTAGAAGCCAGATATTTGCCGACATCATAGTGAAGCGCAAGTTTATCCTCTCCAAGCTCGTTCATATCCCCTAATACGGCAATCGTCCTGCCTGTCGCTGTGGAGATCACATCGAAAGCGGCTTTCATAGAAATCGGATTTGCGTTATAGCAGTCGTCGATCACAGTCTTGCCGTTGACCTGTATCATATTCGTCCGACCGTCGATCATATGCATTTGTTCGATGCCCGACCGGATCTCCTCGTTCGTCAGCCCCATAATCTTTCCAACTGCCGTCGCCGCCAGCGCGTTGTATACATTATGCGTCCCCGGGATTGGGATATGCGCCGTAAAGCAGTCTCCCTTGCTATGTATGTCAAGCTTTATCCCCCCAAGCCCAAGGTTTTGTATGCGATCCGCGTAAACCGCTTTTTCGCCATATGCCGCGCTCTGTGGCTTTTTGGTCCCGATGCCGTAAAACAGCGGCTCCTTTCCCTGCACAGACGAAACCGTGCATAGCTTATCATCATCTCCATTTAAAACAACAAAAGCGCCTTCCTGCAAATGGTCAAACATTTCAGTTTTCGCCTTTAAAATTCCATCCCTGTCCTTTAGGGTTTCCAGGTGGCAAAGGCCGATATTTGTGATCACCGCAATATTTGGCCTGGCAATCTCGGCTAAACGGTGCATTTCCCCAAATTCAGAAATCCCCATTTCCAACGCCGCCGCCTCGTGCTCTTCTTTCATTTTAAATACCGTAAGCGGAAGCCCGATTTCGTTGTTGTGGTTTCCCTCTGTCTTATGGACGCGGTATTTTTGCTGTAAAACAGAAGCGATCATCTCCTTTGTGCTGGTCTTTCCAACGCTTCCGCTAATGCCAACGACCTTTGTATCGCATAAGGCGCTTCGGTATAGCGCGGCAAGATCCCTTAGCGCCTTATGGGTGGATTCCACCAGAATATACGGCTTGCCCGGGATATCCAGCAGCTTTTCTGACACAACCGCTAACGCCCCGTTTTCAAAAACCTGTTTAATAAAATCATGCCCATCTAAGCGTTCGCCTTTGATCGCTACAAAAACGTAATCGGGATGAATTTTACGGCTGTCAATCACAATCCCCTGAGCTTTTAAAAACCGTATCTCATTTGCGCCGATCAACCTGCCATGGCAGGCTTTTGCCATAGCGTCTAATGTCATTCCTTTCATATTCCACCCCCTGTTATTCCCGATCATTTTTTCGCATATTATTATACTTTCTCATAGAAATATCGATCAGCCATTCACACAGATCCGCAAATTCAATATGAATCGCCCTTGCCTCCTGCGGGATCAGGCTGGTGGAGGTCATGCCCGGCAATGTGTTGACCTCAAGGCAGTAGATCTGGTCAGATCCATCCAGCATAAAATCCACCCTCGAATAGGTATCCAGCTCTAACGCCCTTGTCGCTTCCAAAGCGTATCCCTGCATCTTTTTGGAAATTTCGATCGGCAGGTCTGCCGGACAAGTTTCCACCGTCTTTCCCGCGGTATATTTATTTTTATAATCATAAAAACCGCTAATCGGCGCGATCTCGATCACCGGAAGCGTCTGCCCGTCAATAACCGCGATGGAAAATTCACGCCCTTTGATATATTCTTCTATCAGCGCCTCATCTTCATAATAAAATGCCGCATCCAACGCCGCGCGATATTCCTCTTTCGTATTTACGATGGAAACGCCCACGCTGGAGCCGCCGCAGCACGGCTTTACGATGCATGGAAAAGATAGACCGATCGATTCAAATTCCGGGATCTGCCCATCCTTTTTGATGACTTTCCCGTTTGGCACGGGAACGCCCCGTTCTTTAAAAAACCGTTTGCTTAAATCTTTATTCATCGCAAGCGCGCTGCCTAAATACCCGCTTCCGGTATAACGAATGCCAAAAAGGTCAAACGCCGCTTGCAGCTTTCCGTTTTCCCCGTTTTCTCCATGGAGCGCCATAAATACAATATCCGCCATCCGACAGATCGGGATCACATTCGCGCCAAAAAAACAGTCCGGGTCGCCCTCCCGCATCGCTTTTACCTTTTCAATGTCTGGCGCGCTTTCCGCTATGCCTCCTGCCTTCACGGATATGGCTTCGCTTTTTTCAAATACATCCTCCAGGCTGTCTCCTTCCCTGCCATATCCTAAAAACACATCCAGCAGCAATACCTGGTGGCTTTTGCTGCGCAGCGCTTCACTGACCATCTTTCCGGTTGCAAGCGACACATCGCGTTCCGTGCTCAGCCCGCCTGTCAATACAACTATCTTCATTTCCTTTATCCTTCCTCAATTGATCTGCATTATATTTATTATACTCAAGCGCTCGCTTATTTGCCAATATATTCTAAAATAATTTATATTTATCAAAAAGCGGCGCCAGAGCGTGTTTGAAAATGCATCTGTCAAAAAGCATTTTTCAAACACGCTCTAGGACAGTATAGCATATCCCGAACGTTCTAGCAACGTTTCTTCAAAACAGCAACGTTTCCCCACGATCAAAATGTTTTAAAATAAACCGTTAAAAAATCACGAGACTGTCGCTTCACCACTTCCTGCAACAGTCCCGTTTATTCGCAATGTTCAATATTAAATATTCATAATTCAATATTCATAATTCATATTTATGATTCGTATTTTCTCATATCTCAAACACGGATGCGTTTATCAGTCCGTTTCGATCAAGCCGTAATTGCCATCCTTCCTCTTATACACGACATTCACATGGCCGTTTTCCGCATCGCGGAACACATAAAACGAATGCCCTAACAATTCCATCTGGATGCATGCATCCTCCGTAAACATCGGCTTCATATCAAATTTTTTGGAACGGATGATCTGAATCTCCTGCTCTTCTTCCTCTACCTCTTCCTCCAAATATTCCTGTTTGAAGCTGCCGCCATCCTGGTGCTTGCTGACAAGCTTTTGACGGTATTTTTTCAATTGCGCCTCAATCACCTCTTCCACCAGATCGATCGTTACATACATATCATCGCTTTCTTGTTCCGCGCGGATGATATTTCCTTTTACCGGTATGGTGACTTCCATCTTCTGATGGCGTTTTTTCGTAACGCTAAGCGTAACGTTCACAATTGTATCAGGTGTAAAGTATTTCTCCAGCCGGGATAATTTGTCCTCCACTGCAGAGCGCAGGCCTTCTGTAATGTCAATATTTTTGCCGCTGATTGTAATGCGCATATAACCACCCCTTTATTTTTTTCTAAAGTCAGGAACAACTTTAGGGGTATTATAGCACAGATTGTCCAATTTTCCTAGTAAAATATTTGATTTTTTTGTGATATACTCACGAGCGATAAAGTTTACCATATGATTCAAGATAACAACGCTCGTGAGTCGGAGTTATTGGCAAATTTTAGTGATCGTGAGTATAAATTATTTATTGCCATTTACGCTCCGATATAAAAAATATATATGAAAAGTTTATATGAAAAGTTTATAATATTAAAAACACAAACAAAAAACAAATACAAAAAATAATAAGGAGACATGCCATGAAAACCGCACTCATCACCGGCGCGTCCCACGGGATTGGGAAAGCCATTGCGCAAAAACTGGCGAAAATGGGATGCAATCTTGCCTTAAACTGCAAAAACAGCCAAAACGACTTAAAAAACCTATGCAATGAGTTAAACGCCAGATACGGCGTTACCGCAAAGCCATTCATCTGCGACGTTGGAGATTACAGGGCCGTGTGTAACATGTTTTCCCGGATAAAAGAAAGCCTGGGGGATATTGACTTATTAGTGAACAACGCCGGAATATCCAGGATCGGATTATTGAGCGAGCTTTCCATAGACGACTGGCAGAATTTAATCGCGACAAACCTTTCTTCCGTTTTTTACTGCTCAAAGCAAGCGATTCCAGCTATGGTGCATAAAAAATCCGGTAAGATCTTAAATATCTCCTCCGTATGGGGCGAGGTCGGCGCATCCTGCGAAGCCGCCTATTCCGCCACAAAGGGCGGCGTAAACGCCCTGACTAAGGCATTGGCAAAAGAGCTTGCGCCAAGCAATATACAGGTAAACGCGATCGCCTGCGGCTGCATCGACACCCGAATGAACGAATGCTTTGATCAAAAAGAGCGAATGCAATTAGAAACAGAGATCCCAGCCGGACGCTTTGCCGCGCCAAAGGAAGCGGCGGAGCTTGCATGGACGCTTTTGTCCGGGCATGATTATCTGACCGGGCAGGTCATTCGCTTTGACGGTGGGTGGATTTGAACTTTATTACAGCCGCATGACAGCCTGATAGACCTGCTGCGGGTCGTCCGCTATGATCTTTGCTCCATGCTGCTTTAAAAAGTCCGCGCTTCGAAATCCCCAGGTGACAGAAATACAGGAAAGCCCGGCGTTTTGGGCGGTCTGTATGTCCACGTCCGAATCGCCCACATACACCGCGCTTTTCTTTTTTGCGCCAAGAAAAAGCAGCGCCTGCTCCACCATATCAGGCGCGGGCTTTCTTCGTATCCCCTGGCTTTCCCCCATCGCGCAATTTACAATTCCGCCAAAAAATTTTTCGCAAAGCTGCTTTACCGCGAAATCCGGCTTATTCGATACGACCGCAAGCTTGCATCCTGCCTCTTTTAGCTGTTTTAAAAGCTCCATGACCCCATCATACGCGCGCGTCTTGTCCTCACAATGCGCGCTGTAATACGCGCGAAAGCCGCGCATCGCCTGTTCATGATCAAACGGGCGCGCCCCGTCTGGCAACGCGCGTTCCATCAGCTTTCCCGCGCCGTTTCCGACAAACCTTCGTATTTCATCCATTGTACGTGTCGGATAATGAAGCTCGCTTAACGCGAAATTTGTAGCGTCCATTAAATCTTCCAATGTATTTAACAGTGTCCCGTCCAGATCAAAAATAACGGTTCTTTCATTCACGTTCATATGCATCCTGCCTTTCTTATGTTAAGCTTTATGTTAAGCTTTATGTTAAGCCGTTTTAGCCTATTCCCGCACGATAGCATGCTGACACAGATAATCCACCCAGAGCGGATAGTATTTTTTCAGCACATGCAGCCCGTCCGACGTATACTGCGACAGCAAATGCCCGTTATCGTCCGCGTAAACCGAAGCCGCGTCCAGATAAAAAATATCTTTCCCATCCGCAAGCGCTTTTGACGCTTCGTTTCGCTCTTCCAGGTTCGGATTGTTTAACGCGCCGGATAAGTCCTGCGTATAGTAGCTCATTGGGATATTCCCCTGTATATAAATGAGCGCGTCTGGCTGGGTTTTACGCACCACGCGCAGTATTTCTTCGTATTGCTCCACAAACCAGTCTGTATCTCCGGCAGACATATCGTTTATCCCGACCATAATATAAACCTTGCCAAAAGAATGCCTGCTTAAGGCTTCCGGGACAGTCAGCGACATTCCATCCTCCCATACAAAACGCGAAGATAAAATTTCCCCGATCCCGATCCCTACCTTTGCGTAATAAACGGCGTTGGAAAGCAGGCCGCTCTGCTGCATACCCACAGTCCTGGAATCGCCGATAAATACGGCATCCGAAAAATATTCCTGGGAAACTGTTTGAAAAGAATTTTCCTTATGCACAGCATCGTTTTGCACAGCATCATTATGCGAGACATCATCGTGCGCAATATCCTTATGCACGGCGACATCATGGCCTGCGCCCGTTTTTTGAATGTCGTTTGCGTCGCTTGAAGCCTGACTTTGCGATCCGGGCGCATTTTGCGTCTGATAGGCATCCTGCCCTTTGCTATAGCTCGTATAAGGGTTTTTTACGCTTTCCTTTTTAGAGCTGGTCACGCATTCTATTTTATCCGCAGCCAAATCCATACTGTCTATTTCGTCGATCCCGCTAATGCTGTTTACGGCTAACAAAATGCCCGCCGCAAAAATCACTGTGACAGCAATCCCCCATAGCGCCCTTCCCATAATCTTCACATTCTCCACCTCTCCCCGTTTTTGGATTATGTTTTTACGTTTTTTATAACTTTGTATCCTGCTTTTTACATCGTAAATATATCACAATCGGACAAATAGTTAAAGTTTTACTGGCAATTATGGAAAAATTAAATGCATTATTGACATTTTCTCCTTAAATTTTACTTCTATTTTGAAAAATGTCAAGAAAAAGACAAAAATTTTCTATTTAATTGTAACAGTTCAGCCATCGGCTGTAAGATGGGCGAATCATGTTTGCATGAGTGAGCACGTCTCACAGTCGATGAGAGGAGCGCCCGATTATAAGCAAAGTTAGCTGCAAAGCTGCGGGAAAGCGCCGCAGGCGCCTCCTCGAATGGCGCGGGCTGAAATGTTTAGAAAATAAAAAAATAAATAAAATTTTTGCTGACGGACGCTTAGTTTTTTGGTATAATTAATGTCATCAAAAACAGAAATGAGAAAAGGAAAATGACAAAAAAGAAAGTACAAGCAAAATCCAAAAAAATCTTAGAATGGTGCATAAACAACAGAAACCTGCTGTTTTTGGAAGTATGCCTTGCCATACACGCCATTTATCTGGGTATATTTTTCTATCTGGATATCTGGTTTTTGGCGGTGCTGAATATATTCAGCTGTGGCTTTTACGCGGACTGGCTGTTTATATTAAAGGACACCTCGGATAAAAGCATGCTTTATACATATTTTGAAATCACAGCTTTTTCTGTCATTAACGAATTAACGCTCGGGCCGGATTATGGCTTTATTTTGTACATCATAGGCTTGACGGCGGCTATTTTCTACCTGATTCCGTCCTATAAGAACAAACGGTTTACAGTCCAGATTATCGGCATTGCGATCTCCCTTTTACTGGAGGGCGGGATACGCCTGACAGGATTTCGCATCCCTTTGGGTATCGAAAACCTTGAGCCATACAAGGTCGCCTTTTATCTTATAAACATGGTGATCATGGCTTCCATTCTGCTGGCGGCGACGTTTTTTTACTCCCACGAGACAGAGCAAGTATGGGAATCGCTAAACTACAGCATGAATCACGACGTGTTGACCGGATTATACAACCGCCGCTTTTTTGAAAGGCGGATTGAGGACACCCCGATAAACAAACGCAGCCAGTATGTCATTTCCATGGTGGACATTGATTTCTTTAAAAAGGTCAATGACACCTACGGGCATGAAGCGGGCGACGCTGTGCTCGTACGGGTGGCCGGATGCTTAAAGGAAACCGCCAGTGACGAAAACCTGGCAGTCCGCTGGGGCGGCGAGGAATTTATCTTATATTTCCCGAAAGCCACTCCAGAGCAGATCTATCCGGTTATGGAAAAGCTCCGAAAAGAGATCGAGCAGTTAGTCGTAGAATGCGCAGGCCAGATGATACGCATTACAATCACCTCCGGCATTTCAACCGGAATGGCGGACAGCAATTATGAAAAAGTGATCCGAAGCGCAGACGAAAAGCTGTACCTAGGAAAACAAAGAGGAAGAAACCAGGTTATTGTTTAAGCGCTGTATTAAAATCAATTACGCGCCAGTTATTAGAGGGATGATTATATGATTTCTTGCACAACGATAGACAAACAGATCAAAAATTTTTTTAAGGTCAGCATCGTATGCGGGCTGATCGTATGTTCCGTTGTATTTACATGGGTCACCTATTACATGGCGACCTCAACCGAGCGGACTATTGAAGATATCAGTGAAATTTATATGTCGGAAGTAAATCTGCAAATAGAGCAAAAATTTGACTCCATTACCAATCTGCGCCTAGAGCAGGTAGATGGGATCATCCAAAGGACGAATCCAAAGGACGCCGTTTATGGGGAGGAAATGCTCCAGGAGTTAAAAACAAGCGCGGGCGTCAGAAATTTTTTGTACCTGGGCCTTTATTCTGAAAATGGGGAGGAAGAGTGCATCGTTGGAAACCCAAAGCCCGCGATCACAGATTATGGCGGTTTTTTGGATCACTTAAAATCTCATGGAAGCTCTATTGCCGTAACAAAAGACAGGGCGCAGAACCGATACCTGATGCTTGCAAAAGCCGCGAACTACCCGTTAAAGGACGGAAGCTCCAGTATAGCTTTGGTGGCAGGAGTACCCATTGACTATCTGAAAGAAGCGCTTTATTTAAACGAAGAAGATGCATTGGTCCATTCCCATATCATCTCATTTGACGGTTCTTTCGTTATTCGTGGCGAAAACGTTTCCAGAGATAATTATTTTAAGCGAATGGATACCATTATTGAACCTTACCACGGCAAAACATCCACGGATTACATAAATAAATTAAAAGACTGCATGGCAAACGGAAAAATATTTTCGGATGTGGCTATGATCGACGATGAAATAAACTACCTGTTTTGCACCCCCATTTCCCAGGAGGTCGACTGGTATCTGATCTCTGCCATGCCAAATGGAGATTTCGATTCGATCTTGGGCAAGCTGGACAACAAGCGTATCGCTGTCATGTTTTTTATGGCGTTGGTCATCCTTGTCATGATGCTTCTTATATTTATAAAATATTACAAGCTATCAATGCAGCAAATGGTAGAACTGGATAAAAAAGAGCAGGCGGCTGTGCGCGCGAATATGGCAAAAAGTGAATTTTTATCCAGCATGAGCCATGATATCCGAACGCCAATGAACGCCATTATCGGCATGACAGAGATCGCGCTTCGAAACATAAACGATTCTATGCGCATCGAAGACTGCCTGCACAAAGTCCGACTGTCCAGCAAGCATCTGCTTGGACTGATCAACGATGTGCTGGATATGTCTAAAATCGAAAGCGGAAAGATGACCTTAAATATCACCCAGATGTCGCTTCGTGAGGTCATGGACGATATCGTAAACATTATGCAGCCCCAGGTAAAGGAGCGAAAACAGTTTTTTGATATTTATATCCGGGATATCCTTGCGGAAAACGTAGAATGCGACGCGGTCCGCCTGAATCAAGTATTGCTGAACCTTTTATCCAACGCGGTTAAATTTACGCCGGACGAGGGCCGTATTGAGATCTACCTGTACCAGGAGCCATCTGAAAAAGGAGAGTCGTACATCCGCACCCATTTTATCGTGGAAGACAATGGGATCGGGATGTCCGAGGAATTTCAGAAAAAGATTTTTGACACGTTTGCAAGGGAAGAAAGCAATACGAAGGTTCAAAAGATCGTCGGAACCGGGCTTGGAACTTCCATTACAAAAAACATCATATCGTTAATGGGCGGCACGATCGATCTAAAGAGCGAGCTTGGCAAGGGCAGCCGGTTCCATGTTACGCTGGACTTTAAGAAAGCGGATGTAAACGAGGACGAGATGCGCCTGCCGGAATGGAACGTTCTGGTGGTGGATGACAACGAAATGCTTTGCACAAGCGCGGCGGCAAATCTGGAGGCTCTTGGCATCCACGCGGAATGGACGACAAATGGCATGGACGCCGTCCAGATGATCGAAGACCGCTGCAAGGCGCACGAGGATTATCATTTTGTGCTCATCGACTGGAAAATGCCGATCATGGACGGGCTTGCCACGATAAAGGAAATCCATAGGCGAGTGGATAAAAAAATCCCGATCTTTATCATATCGGCATACGATTGGGCGGAATTAGAGGATAACATTTCAAGCTCGGATATAGAAGGCTTTATCTCAAAGCCGCTGTTTAAATCTACTTTATATACTCGCCTAAAAGCATATGAAAACGGAAACGCCGAATCCGATGAATCCGAGCCGGACGACATTGATTTTACCGGAAAGCACGCGCTTTTGGCGGAAGACATCGACATTAACTGGGAAATCGCAAACGAGCTTCTTTCCGCTACGGGCTTAGAGCTTGACTGGGCCGTGGATGGAAAAGACTGCGTAGAAAAATTTGAGCGCTCAGAAGTCGGCTATTACGATGTTGTGCTGATGGACGTAAGGATGCCTAATATGAACGGATACGAAGCCACAAAAGGCATCCGGGCGCTAAATCGTCCAGACCACCAGCTTCCGATCATCGCAATGACGGCGGACGCGTTTGCGGACGACGCGCAGCGCTGCTTTGAAAGCGGGATGGACGACCATTTAACAAAACCGCTTGATTTAAGGGAATGTATGCGCGTTTTATACAAGTATTTAAAATAATGTTTTAACATATGCGGGCCTTCGCATAAAAAATCCCGCCCGGACTGACAACAGTCTGGGCGGGTCTTTTTTTATCCATTTAATATCTCATTTGTTTTTTGCATCGCCATCTGCACATTTTCCGCCATTTTTGCGACATTATCCATAGATTCCTGTATCGTATGCCCGTTTTCCGACGTTTGCTTTACGTCCGCGATCGTTCCTTCCACAGACTCCAGCAGCTCTGTGATCGTATCATTGAAGTTTTGTATAATATCCGTGATCTCACCGATCGACGCCTTGATCGAAACGTCATTTTCCTTTGCGGACGCGACTGACAGCTTCGAGCTGTCTGATAACTGTCGAATATTGGAAGCCACTACCGCAAAGCCCCTTCCGGCTTCCCCTGCCCTGGCGGCTTCGATCGCCGCGTTTAAGGACAGCAGATTGATCTTTCCGGCAATGTTTTCCACGTCCTGCGTCATCACATTATAGCTTTCAATGCTTTCGCTGATATGCTCCGCGGAAGCCTTGATATTCTCGTTCAGCCTGGAAAGCGCATTCATATGCTCGGTCAAAGAGCCCATTTTTGTCGCCGTCTGCGCGCCGGATTCACGGATCATATCCGCTTCTTCTTTTACGCCCTGGATGCTGTCATTTAACTCCTTAAACGTATCGATCAGCTCTTCATTCATTTCCAAAACCTGATGGTTGACATTTTCTACAATCTGGCGCTCCTCGCGGATGGAATGCAGCATATACTGGTGGCAATTTTCCTTTTCATTAATGCCCCTTGCCAGCGCGATCGCCATCTCCCGGCACGTACGGAACCCACACGCATGGCAGTCAAAATGCCGTTCCGCTTCCGTTTCCTTGCCAAGCTCATGGAAAATCTTTTCGATCTCAGCTTCCGTAACCGGCTTGTCTTTCACGTTTTTCGCTTTATATTCCCGTATGTAATCAGAAAGATGTAAGGTTTTATCAAAGGTTTCAAATTGCAGGTCGCGGCCTTTTTTCATTTTCTGCTTGCGCCTTACATTTTTCGCATACTGCTCCACGTCGTACATAATATTGTTCATCGCAAAGCAATGGTAATCCACCCCGGTAGCCGGCCCGCCATTGCAGCCGTCCTTACAGCTAAGCACGTCAAATATCCTTGGAAGGTCTGACTTTTTCTGCTCCAGGTACAGATCCAGGTCTTCATATAAATGAGACGTGCCTTCCGAGGTGATAATGTGCATGTTCGGCTCATGGATCAGCACATTGCGCATCAGGCCGCCCGGCCTTGGATAAATCGCGCCCTCTAAGCCGATATTGTCGTCAAATTCAAATTCACTGTACACCTTTACCCTTGGAAGGTCAACATTGTGCTCACGAAAATAATCTCTTAAATGCTCCATTGTGATATTATAGTCGATCACATGGGTGTCGCGAAACTCGTCTGACTTTGCGATGCATGGAGATATCGCGGCGATCTTTCCGCGATATCCGACTACTTTTCGTAAATATATTCCTAGGCAAAGCATCGGGCTATGGATCGGAGAAAGATATGGGATCAGCTCCGGCTTTTGCTTTAACACATAGTTTACAACCGCCGCGCAGGGCTGTGAGATCACCTTTGCGTCTGGATGCTGCTGTAGATACCGCACATGCGCCCAGGTGCAGATATCGGCGCCAAAGGAAACGTCGTATATTTTTTTAATCCCCTGCTGCCGAAACCATGCCAGAGCATGCCGCCAGTTGCCGTCAAACCCGATCTTGATGGACGGCGCGGCAAACAGCACGATCTCTTTGCCCGCCTTCATATCCTTCATAAATACATCTATATCATCCTCAAACGTCCTGGCATGATGAGAGCACGCGCTGATGCACGCGCCGCACTTAATACAGTGGTCCTCGTCAATATGGATGACCAGCCTGCCTTCTTCATTTGTTCTGGCTACATTGGCATTATGCACCGGACAGTTCCTTACACATGCGTTGCAGCCCACGCACTTATTCGAGTCTAAAAATATAGCCCCCATCTTTTCCTCCTAAATATGTAACAATCTTTCAGGCAGTTGATTTTCCTGCTTTTTATAATACCCCAATCATCGTTATTATAGCAAATCATGACATAAAAGTCATTATTTTTCTGGGATTTTTCTGAATTTGTAGTAACAGTTCAGCCATCGGCTGTAAGATGGGCGAATCATGCTTGCATGAATGAGCGCGTCACACAGTCGATGAGCGGAAGTTCATCCATTTTACAAGAAAAAAATATTTTTTCAAAATCATGCTGTAAAAACAGCCGTTTCGTGGTATACTGTAACATAGCCTTATAATGGTCAGTTTTGTTACAGCTTTAAACATAGTGTACTGTTTAACTTATTATGTAGTACCAAGGAGAATCTATGTTTCATAATATGGGGAAAGAGGCGCTTGCGGCCGCGGGAGACGACCGCAAACGAGAAGCCTTCATTCATAAAAATGAAAATTTTATATTAAATTGCGCAAGCAAGTTTTCCAAGCATTACATTAGTAAAAGTGATGATGAATGGTCGATTGCGCTGATCGCTTTTTCCAACGCGATCGACACCTATAACGATACCAAAGGGGCGTTTCCATCCTATGCCAAGCTATTGATCGAGCATCGGTTAACCGATTATTTCCGCTCCCAGGCGAGGTTTTCCTCCGAAACTCAGACAGAGCCGTACCTGTTTGAGGGGGAGGTGGATGAAAATACCGAAAATATGGGATTTCAGATCAACGTTATGAAGCAGGCTTCTGTTTCAGACGACAATCCGCTCTTAGATGAGATCGTCGCCATCTCCGAGCATTTGGATATCTATGGAATTACGTTTATGGAATTAACAGACTGCTCTCCAAAAGCAGGCAAAACAAAAGACTCCTGCGCGACCGCCATCCGCTATTTAAAGGAGCATCCTCTGCTGGTCAACAACATGAAAACGACAAAACAATTACCAATAAAAATTATTTCGGAAAATGCGAAAGTACCCCGAAAAATACTGGAGCGGCATCGTAAATACATAATAACCGCAGCAGAAATACTTTCCGGTGATTATCCAAAGCTCGCTGAATATTTAAAGCATATTTAGCAGCTGCCAGCCAACCCAGCTTAAATCACTTCTGGTGTTTCTGTAAGACAGTTATTTATGAAAGAAAGGAGCCGCCTACTTTGAAAGCAGTCATTGTAGAATGCAGTAATGGCGCTGCTGTGGCGTTATGTGACGACGGCATATTCCGCAAGGTCAAAAACCGGGATTACGCGATCGGACAGGAACTTTTCATTAAAGAAAACGCAGTTCCAAACCACATAATGCAAAAGCTCTCTATCTGCGCTTCGCTGGCTCTGTTCCTGTTATCTTTTGTTGGCATTGGTTCCTACAGCTACGTACAGCCATATTCTTACGTCAGCTTGGACATCAATCCTTCCATCGAATACGCGTTGAACCGTTATGACAAGGTGATCGCCGTATCCGGAGTGAATGATAAAGGACAGCAGGTTGTTTCATCCATTGAATCAGATGTAAAAAATCAGAACATAACTAAGGCGTTAGGTGTCACGATCAAGCAGTTGGAAAAAGAAAACTACATTGTTTCGAAGGAATACAACCACGTGATCGTAAGCGTGTGCTCCTCGAACGACACCAAGGCACAATCCATTGCCTCGCGTGTAGATTCTTTTTCAAAAGAAGAAACATCCGATTGTTCGATTGACACGATGACTGTTTCTAAGGAAGTAAAAGACAATGCCGATTCCCTTGGCATTACTCCTGGAAAATTAGCCTTGATCCATGCAGTTGCAGAAACCACTTCTGCCTCTGATTTTGATGTGTCTGAATGGACGGATAAGACCGTCAGCGAATTGGAAACTACCATTCAGCAGGCAAGCAGTCAACCATCCGGTTCTGACGCGCAACCAGTCGCGGCAACCGTAATTGACAGCGAGTATTTAAGCAGCATCCTTGATGAAGGAAGCTCTGACAATTCAGACAGTACAGCTGATTTTTCCTCAGCAGACAATGAGACAGGCAGCACGACAGCTGACACACAACCAAACACGAAACCAGACGTATCAAACGAACAAGACGCTGGCAACAGCAGCGTAGCCACCAAGCCGGACAATACCGATAACACTGTGGCGACAGACAACAACGTTCCTGCTGGTAACCAGACTGACAGCGCGGTCACGGACAATAATACCTCCGTGGACAATGCGGACAAGGGCGCAGCTGGCGCTACAGACCAGCCAGACGCAGCCAATCCTGACAAAACCCCGGATAAAGGCAGCGATAGCTCTTCCAAGGACAACACAAACGAGACTGTACCTTCTGATACAACGGTTACAGATACAGAACCAGTAAAAGACGATGATGTATTGACAGAAGACAGCTCAAGTAAGAAAGATTCTTACCCAGCTTCGAATACAAATCAAGTGGCAGATTTTACTACAGACAGTAAACCTGACGCTGGCGCAAGCGAACCGGATACGCCGGATCTAAACGTGCCAGACGCAGATTTACCGGATTCCTTAGAGTCTGATCCAGAGCTTTCCGCTCCAGATAAATCAGATAAATCTGCCGGACTTGTAGACCAACTAGGAGAACTACGCGGCCAGGATTCTGTACAATAATTAGGAGAAGAAAAGTAAATTACAGAACCTTCGGGCAATCCACAGTAGAGTGGAATATAAAACGAGTAGGGAGCTTCATCCCCTACTCGTTTTTACTGTCAATTATATTTTATTGCTCCGTCTCCAGATCTTCATTTTCTCCGCTTCCTGAATCAGGCTGTCACGGAAATCCGGGTGCGCGATGGAAATGATCGCTTCCGCTTTCTGCCAGGTGGCAAGCCCTTTCACATTTACAATGCCGTATTCCGTAACGAGGTAATGGGTGTTTGCGCGCGTGTCCGTTACGATAGAGCCATTACTCAAGGTTGGAACGATCCTCGATTTTACCGTGCCGTCTTTTGTTTTAAATGTAGAAGAACAGCAGATAAAGCTCTTGCCGCCTTTGGATAAATAAGCTCCAAGCACGAAGTCAAGCTGTCCGCCCGCGCCGCTGATCTGCCTGATGCCCGCGGATTCGGAATTGACCTGTCCAAATAAATCAAGGTCTACAGCGTTGTTGATCGACATAAAGTTATCCTGCGCTGAAATTGAGCGCACGTCGTTTGTATAATCTACCGGAGAGCTCATCAATTCCGGATTGTTGTCCATGTAATCGTACATTTTTTTCGTGCCGCATCCAAATGCATAGGTCTGGCGAAAACGATCCAGGTTCTTTTTCGAGCCATTAATCTTTCCAGCCTTTGCGATATCCACAAACGCGTCCACATACATCTCGGTGTGTACGCCGAGGTCTTTTAAGTCAGATTCCGCGATCAAAGAACCTACCGCGTTTGGCATACCGCCGATCCCAAGCTGTAAGCATGCGCCGTTCGGGATTTCATTTACGATCAGCTCCGCAACCGCCTTGTCTACGTCCGTTGCGCCAGCCGCCGCCATCTCCGCGATCGGCGGGTTATCGCTTGCCACAATGTAATCCACATTTGAAATATGCACGCCATTTTCCGTACCGCCAAGGCAGCGAGGCATATTCTGGTTTACTTCCACGATCACGATCTGGGCGGACTCCACTACCGCAGCCAGATGCGACGCATTCGGGCCGAAATTAAAGAAGCCATGGTTATCCATTGGGGCAACTTGGAACATCGCTACAGAAACCTTTGTGTCCATATCACGGTAATAGCGCGGCAGCTCGGAATAACGGATCGGAGCGTAATATGCGCATCCTTTGTTTATCAGCTTGCGCTCAATGCCGGACATATGCCAGGAATTCCATGTAAAGTGCTCTCCCGCGTCCTCGCGTTCAAATATCGCCGGAAGCTTTAACAAAATACCGCCGCGCACTTTTACATCCGTTAATTCGTCGGTGCGTTCCGCAAGCGCCCGGTCTAACGCATCCGCTGTACCGTTGCACCAACCGTAGTCTACCCAGTCCCCGGACTGCACGACCTTAACGGCTTCCTGCGCTGATACAAGTTTTTTCTGATATTCTTCTAAATATCCCATAATTTCCTCCTAATTTTTGTGAAATATGTTCACATCTTTGTTGCAGTTCAGTCAAATATATGTAATTATAATAACATCTTTAAGCGCAATCCGCAAGCATTAAAGAAAATCATCCATACTTCCATCAAAAATCATTTCTTCTATTACCTGTACGCATTCCTCCACATTTTTCGCGATATCCTTTCCCCAGAATCTTACGGTCTTCCAGCCTAAAAACATCAGCTTTTTCTCATTGTCCCTGTCCCGTTGCCTGTTGCGTTCGATTTTTTTTATCCAATAATCCGCGTTGCTGCCCCGTTGCAGCTGCGCCTTTAGCTTGTCCCAGTCCTTTCCATGAAAAAACTCGCTGTCGCAAAATATCGCAATTTTATATTTTGGTATCACGATGTCCGGTTTACCGGGCAGGCTTACATCATTTTTACGGTATCGAAACCCCTTCTCCCACAGCGCCTTCCTTAAAATCACCTCAATGGACGTATCCTTGCTTTTTACACGCTTCATCGTTTTTGTCACGATCTTTTTATCACGCGCCATTTCGCCACCCCCCGCCCTTTTATTTTATCATAAAAACACCAGCGGGATAAATTTTTCAATCACTTTTTCCACCATACGCACCGGAATCGCGTTTCCCGCCTGTTTCCTTGTCTGAAAATCTGACACAACGATTTGAAACTCGTCTGGAAACCCTTGCAGACGCAGCATTTCCCTAGGAGTCAGCCTGCGTTCCCCATCCACAAGCAGATAGTTGTAGCTTGCCCCTGCCCGTAACGCGCAGCTATATGGATAAGAAGATATATTACCCGATTTATTTT
This sequence comes from uncultured Eubacterium sp., assembly GCA_947385775.1. Taxonomy (GTDB): domain Bacteria; phylum Bacillota; class Clostridia; order Lachnospirales; family Lachnospiraceae; genus Eubacterium_J. Next base: position 28,753 of record CANDMI010000022.1, read on the forward strand.
CATGCCAGATGGCGGGGGTTGTCTGCGCTGTATGCATCTGCTTTCGTTTTTTTATGATCTCCGCCGAAGCGTAGTGCTTTTTATCCACATCAGACTCTAAGATATCTTTTAAAGATAATGGATTCTGGATATCAAATTCCCAGTCCATATCAAAAGGCTTTTTTGAACCTACGATGATAATCCTCTCCCGTTTTTGCGGCAGGCCAAAATCAAGCGCGTTTAGTACCCTGTAATCCACATAATATCCTAATTCTTCCTTTAAAACATACAGAATTGTCTGAATCGTCTTTCCTCCATCGTGGCTGACAAGATTTTTTACATTTTCCAATACAAAAGCATGAGGCTGCTTTTCTTTCAATATACGGGCGATGTCAAAAAAAAGGGTTCCTTTTGTATTATCCGCAAAGCCTTTTTGCAGGCCGCATATGGAAAACGCCTGGCATGGAAATCCCGCAAAAAGCAGGTCAAAATCCGGAATGTCCGTTTCTTTGACCTTCGTGATGTCCCCCACAGGCTTTTCCCCAAAATTCGCCTCATAGCTTGCCGCTGCAAATTTATCGATATCGCTGCTAAATAAACACTTCCCTTTTATTCCAAGTTTCTCAAACGCCTGGCTGGAAGCGTAGCGAAAGCCGCCTATGCCGCAAAATAAATCGATATATGTAATAGCCAAAGGCAATTCTTTTTTTCCCATAGCGTTTTCTCCAGAACATGAAAAAATGTGAAAAGCGGAGCTTAAAAGCCCCGCTTTTTCTAAGATACAACGATCAACCTTCTGTAACGATATCCTTTGAGCTGTAATAATCGTCAAACATCTGATTCACCGCTTTGAACGTATCATTCGAGATATCCGGCAAGTCGCCGCCCCATGCGCCCGCAGCCTGCTTGAACCCTTTTTCCACAGCAGCCTGCATTTTTTTCATCTGGTCTACGTCGTCTCCCGCAAGCGCGCTTGCGAAATCAAAGAGCCTCTGCGCGGTCTGCTTTACGCCATAATAGCCATCCTCTGAAATATCCTTTTTTGCCTGTTCCCTTGCGGCTTCATCAACTGTGAAGTCACCTTTTGCAAGGAATTTCCAAAAATCGTCGTCCGCTTTGCCAAACCCGTTTGCAAGCCCGAAGCTGCCTAACTGCCCGGAAAGCGTCTGGTTGACGATGTTTAATAACTGGCTCTGGCGGTCTGCCTGGTCTTGTTTCATCTTCTGCACTAAAGCGGCGCGATCTTCTGAACTCATTTTCGCTACAGAATAAGGCCCTTTTTTATCGCTGGAAGATGATTGCTCGTATACAGCGCCCGCTGTATTCGTTTTTTTGGATTCTGTCTCTGTCGCTTTCGCCGTATTTGCTTTTACTTCGTAATTCGTATAGGAAGCAGATGCGGCATTTACTCCTGCTACACTCATTCTTACCCCTCCTTTGCATGTCAGAGAATCAAAAATAAATTAATCCTGATTAATGTTTATATCGGCTAGATGAGCGCATTACTTAAGTAGGATTCCTAAAATTTACCAGATTCCTGACACGGTCAGTTTTGCGCCACAGCATAATTTTTTTGTTCCCGGCGCAAACGCTTCATCACGCCAAAATATGCCGGGATCAAAAACAGATCCGCGCAGATCCAGGCAACCGGATTTGCAAAGCAGGCTCCGATAAATCCAAATTTTGGCACAAATAAGATGCCGACAGCCGCCCTTGCAAACATCTCGCTTACGCCGGCAAGCACCGCAAGCTTACTAAATCCAAGACCCTGTATCGTAAAGCGCACGATATTTACGAGGGCAAGCGGGAAATAAAAAGCGCTGTTGATCGTAAGGACCTGCTGCGCATTATGTAAAATTTGGGTTTCACCCGCGTCTAAAAACAGCAAAGCGATCTTTGAGCCAAACAAAAAAAGCACACAAAAACCGATAATCGAATATACAAGCCCGATGATACAGCAAGAAAGCATTCCTTTTGTCACACGGTCTAACTCCCCTGCGCCTAAATTCTGACCGGAATAGGTGGACATCGTAGAACCCATAGCGTCAAACGGACAGCAAAAAAACATGCTGACCTTCATGGAAGCTGTCATGGAAGCGACATACATTGAGCCAAGGGAATTGACCGCCGTTTGCATGATCACGCTGCCGATCGCCGTGATGGAATATTGCAGTCCCATTGGGATGCCCATATTGCATAATTTCAGCATACATTTTTTGTCGATTTTGCATTCTTCCTTTGAAAGCTTTAGCACCTCATATTTTTTCTTCATATAAATAAAGCACAGCACTCCGGATATCCCCTGTGAAATGACGGTCGCCCATGCCGCGCCGGATACGCCCATATGGAACGATAGGATAAACGTCAGATCCAGTACGATATTTAATAAGGAAGAAATGATCAAAAATACAAGCGGGCTTTTGCTGTCTCCAAGGGAACGAATGATGCCGGACAATAAATTATATAAGTAAATGACCGGAATCCCTAAAAATATGACAAAAATATAAGCGTACGCGTCTTTTATAATATCAGACGGCGTGCCCATCCACCTTAGGATATTGTCACATAACAGGCATACGACGACCGTCATGACCAACGCGAAAATCCCAGCCAGCCATGCGCTGTTGGCTGTGTATTTCCTAAGATAGTGGTAATCCTTTGCCCCAAAGCACTGGGCGATCGGTATTGCAAACCCGCTGCACACGCCCATGCAAAAGCCGATGATCATAAAATTGATCGAGCCTGTGGAGCCAACCGCCGCCAGAGCGTTGACTCCTAAAAATTTACCTACAATGATCGTATCCATCATGCTATAGAACTGCTGGAAAAGCATGCCCAGCAGCAAGGGTATAAAAAATGATAAGATCAGCTTGATAGGCGTACCCTGCGTCATATCCTTCGTTGCACTTTTTTCCATGTCCACTCCTACTCCTTTTGAAAGATACTAACTATTAAATACTAAATCTTAATTTAATTAGCCATTTTCCAGATCTTTAAAAATTCCTTCACCATGCCCGCGCAATGCTCCGCCGCCTTTTTTTCAAAGGTTGGATAATCCATTTGTGCGGAGCCGTCCGCCTTATCGGAAATCGCGCGTATGATCACGAATGGAAGCTGATTCAAAAAAGCCGCCTGCGCGATCGAAGCGCCTTCCATTTCCGCGCAGTCCCCGTGAAATTCTTCGATTAGATGCCGTTTCACCTGATCATCCGAAATAAACTGGTCGCCGCTTACTACGCATCCTTTGACTACATGGATATCCGGATTTACCAGCTTACATGCGCCCTGCGCCGCCTGCGCCATTGCCGCGTCCGCATAAAACTCCCGGCTTTCAAATCCCGGCACCTGCCCTTTCTGGTAGCCAAAGATCGTAACATCCATATCGTGCTGGATTGCTTTTTCCGATACAAGGATGTCCCCGATATCCAATTTCGCATTTAACGAGCCTGCGATCCCGGTATTGATGACATGCGTCACCTCAAAGCAGTCGGAAAGGATCTGCACGCACAGCGCCGCGTTGACCTTTCCAATCCCGCATTTTACGACAACGACAGGCACGCCTTCCAATGATCCTTCAAAAAACTCCATGCCCGCCCGCTGCTTTTTCTCGTTTACTTCCATATTTTCTTTTAAGGTGGCAACCTCTTGCTCCATTGCCCCAATGATCCCTATTTTCATCGCCATTCCTCCTGGTTAGTAATACAACAATGAACTTTTTTGCTGGACTTCTTCCTAATATTAATCTGGTCAGTCTGGATATATCAGGCGCGTCTCATCGATGGAATAAAGGACGTTATCCAAATATTTCTTTGCCAAATAGTTTGCCATTCCAAGGTTTAGATCCAGATAGTTGCCGCAATCTTTCGGGCTTGCGCCTGGCACGTCGTCTTTAAAATCCCGTATAAATTCATACATTTCCGTCACCAGCCCTACGATATCCTTAGATTCATAGTCGCCCGAGAGCAACAGGTAAAAACCAGTCCGACAGCCCATCGGTCCGAAGTAAATAGTTTGGTCTTTAAATTTCGGATGATTCCTTAAGAAAGTCGCGCCGATATGCTCGATCGTATGCACCTCCGCGGTATTCATAACCGGCTCTTCATTTGGGGAGGTCATGCGTAGATCAAAGGTTGTGATGACCTCCGCGCCCAAATAATCTTTACGGGATACATATATTCCCGGCTGTAATTTTATATGGTCGATCGTAAAACTTGCTATTTTTTGCATATTCCATTATCCCCCTATAAATTAAATTTGATTATAACAAATAATGATACTGCCTTTCATCAGGCAAATGTTACGAATGTTCTGTCGCTATACACTAGCAGAATGTATCGGAAAAGTCAAGCTGAAACTGGAACAATAATTTCGAAAAAAACAGGCAAAATAACAGCATAAGTTACAGTTTTAAAAAAAGCTGCCGGAACCCCCGCGTTTGGCGATTCACAGCAGCTTTTTTATTTCATTTTTCAGGCTTCTTACGCTATTCCGTTTACTGTTTACTGGCTTCTTACGCCATTCCGTTTACTGTCTTGTACTTAAACAGCATCTCCGCATGGTTTTGCTCCTCGATCTGAATATCCGCAAGCAATTTCCGAAGGTTTGGCTCTGAGAACTTAAAGACGTTGGAATTGTATTCTGTGGATACCATCTTTTCCGTGCCGATGCAGTCTGTCGCTAAAAAGCAGTCTGTTTTCTTATCCTCTGATTCTGACCCCGGGGAATACGTCGCCTTCGGGCTGTAGCTCTGGCCAGAATAGTCGTTGCAGTCGCAGGAAGGCACCGATCCAGACAACACCTGGCCGAGCGCCTTATGATGCGTCTGCTCTTCCTTTTCAATCTTCTGGAAAAGGCTCTTTAACTCCTGGTCTTTTGCTTCATTGCCATATCTTCTGTATTTTTCGATGCAGCTTTGCTCCTGTGTCTGCAAATCTTTAATGGCGGTTGTCTCTTTTTCTGTTAAGATCATGCTTCGTACCTCTTTCTTTTATTTGTTTACCTTAAATACAGGAAATATTATGTGGAGCTTCTATTTTTTTATACATCATTTATTTACGTTTTTTTCTTGTTTTGGAACATTGAATTGCATACAAAAATATGTTAGAATATCAAAAAATGGCATCAGCCAAACGGATGAAAGCAAGGTGTTGCAAAATGAGCGATCGAAAAATCCAAGTCCGCGTAAAACGCATATTAGGGCAGTATAAAAATGGAGAAAATATCAGAGACTACGATGAACTGACCGGGCTTTACAATAAAAACATGTTCCTGCGCATCGTAAAAGGAATGCTAAGCTCCCATGAAAAAGAGCAATTTGTGTTTATTAGAATGGATATAAACCAGTTCCAGCTTCTAAACCAGCTGTACGGGTTTGAGGAAGGAGACAAGCTGCTAAAATACATCGCTGGAATTTTAATGGAAAAAGTAAGACAGGTTCCTTATTTTACATGCGGACGTTACCGGGCGGACGTGTTTTGCGTCTGTATGCGGTATAAAAGCGAGGAAGATGTGCTAGAATTTATCGACGGCATGAGCGCGCAGGTAAACGAATACCCTCTTAGCCATGTGATCGTCCCGGTATTCGGCATCTACGTGATAGAAGACAATGGCGGCAGCGTAGACGCGATCAGCGATAAGGCGAATTTCGCCGCAAAGCGCTGCAAGGGCAATTACATACAAAACTACGCGTTTTATGACGCGTCTATGAGCGCGCAGCTTTTGCGGGAACAAAAAATCATTAACTCCATGCAGACAGCCTTAGATGAAGAACAGTTTGTGCTGTATATCCAGCCAAAATACGACCTCCACACAAACATGGTGGATGGAGGCGAAGTTCTTGTGCGCTGGATGGTTCCAGGCCAGGGCATGGTGCCGCCTGGCGACTTTATTCCGGTATTCGAACGAAACGGGTTTATCATGAAACTGGATTACTATGTCTGGGAGCATGCCTGCCAGACCATACGCCGCTGGCTGGATGAAGGCAAAAATCCTTATCCGATTTCGGTAAATATTTCCAGGGTCAGCCTTTATAACCCAAAGCTTGCGCAGCTGATCCATGACCTTGTGGAAAAATACCAGATTTCGCCTTCACTGCTGCAATTAGAGCTGACCGAGAGCGCTTATACGACAAACCCGTCAGCGATCAAGGACGCGATGAAACAGCTACAGGAATACGGCTTTTGCATTTTAATGGATGATTTTGGCAGCGGCTATTCTTCGCTGAATACATTAAAGGACATTTCGGTGGATATTTTAAAAATCGATATGAAATTCCTTTCTGACAGCGATCTGCCAGGGCGCAGCGAAAATATTTTAGCGTCCGTTGTGCGTATGGCAAAATGGCTGGATATGCCGGTCATCGCGGAAGGCGTGGAAAAAGAATCGCAGGTAGCGTTCCTTCGCAGCATCGGATGTGAATTTGTCCAGGGCTATTATTTTGCAAAGCCTATGCCGATCGAGGAATATGAATACCTGGCATTTAACGACTTCTCATTCCATAAGGAAGAAACCGACGGCACATACAACGACGCGAATCGTTTATGGGACGTATCGTCTCAAATGGAAATTTTATTTTCCAATATGCTGCAAGCTGTCGCGATTTATGAATATGTATTAGGAAAAGAGGTCATTGAAGCCATCCGCGTCAACAACGCTTTTTATGATCTATTCGGGTATCACGGCATGGACCGGGTAAACGGCGGCTTATTAGACGCCGTCGCCCGTAACCACCGCGAAACGATCCTAAACGCCTTTGAAGCCGCTTCCCGCACAAAGGGCATGGCGCAATGTGAATTTCATTATATCCAGGATTCCAGAAAAGAAATCTGGGTCGACATGAAATTAAAATATGTCAATTCCGTTGGAGGACGCAGCGTGATCTTTGCCGTTATGTCCGATATCACAGACCAAAAGGAAATTGAGCGGGAGCTGCGGGGATACCGAAAAGCGATCTTATCCTCCGAAAGCAAGGTGGAAACGCTTCTTATCGTAGATGATATGGAGATGAACCGCCAGCTTCTTCGGAGCATGTTTGAAAGTGAATACAATATACTGGAAGCCTGCAACGGGCTGGAAGCGTTAGAGATCGCGCGTAAAAACTGCCATCATATCGATCTGATCTTATTAGACGTTATGATGCCTGTCATGAACGGGAAAGAATTTTTAAAACAAAAAAACGAAGATACATCCATATCCGGTATTCCAGTCGTCATCATTACCTCGGACGACTCGGCGCAGCAGCAGGTAAACGCGCTGTCTATGGGCGCAAACGACTATGTGGTGAAACCATTTATACCAGAAGTCGTGATCCGCAGGGTATGCAATGTGTTAGAATCCCAAAAGCACGTTGGCGAGGTCTTACAGCAGACAGAGGAGGACAGCCAGGACCGTCACGACAGTCTGACCGGGTTATACAGCAAAAACACAGCCGGGAAGATGATCCAAGTGGCGCTGCAAAACACCTCTGGCCTACAGGCTCTTTTAATGGTGGATATTGATAATTTTACGGCGATCAACGACCAATATGGGACGGAAGCCGGCGATAAGCTGATCACAGACTTAGCGGACCAGCTGCGAAACAGCTTTCGAAAAAGCGACATACTGGCAAGGTACGGTGGGGATGAGTTTATCATCTTTTTGATCGATGTGCCTTCCCGGGAATTTATCAAGAAAAAATGCGACGCGCTGCTTCAAAAGGTTCATGGCGAGATGGCGTTGGAATGCTCTATCGGCGTGTCCGTTATAGCCTCTGGAAGCGGGCAGGATAATTTTATGACGCTGATCAGCCAGGCTGACCAGGCATTGTATGAAGCAAAACATAAAGGCAAAAATCAATGGTGCATGTATGAGGAGAATAATTAATTATGGCCGAAGGGAAAAAATTTAAACTTGGCGACCTTGAGTTTGATTCCGAACAGGAATACCGGGAAGCCGCCGGAGATTTAAAGCGTATCAAAAGCCTGATGGCAAAATACGACATATCCGACCCCAGCCAGGCAAGGCGGATCTTAGCTTCTATTAAAGCGCATCCGCAGACCTTTCGTTCGCCTTATGGAAAAAAATTTGTAGAAAAACTGGAAAGAGCGTCAGGGAGCATGGATGCCCTCGCATTTTCAACGGGCGCCGCAAGAAAAACTCCTTCCAACGAGGCGGCGCAGGGTACGGTTGCCCCGAATGAACCGCGCGGGAAGGAAAAACGGACAAAAGAAAAACGGGTAAGGGAAAAACCCGTGAAGGAAAAACGGGTAAGAGAAAAAACCGCGAAAGAAAATAAGCTTCGGATCTTCACCCTGCGAAATTTTATCATAGGCGTGATTGTCATCGTCGGGATCGTCGCATTCAGCTTAGCCGCCCCAAAACTGTTTTCCTTAAACAACGGCTCGGACAACAACGATGACATCAAACGCACCATGGTAACCGCTTACGCGAAGGGCCAGGCGGATTTAAAGGCGCAGCTTTACACTTATTATTTTAACGTCGTCGGCGAAGCCGAGGAAGAAGCAAAAAAAGATTCGCAAGAAGCGATGAAAAAATATGTTCTGGATCTATCTGACCGCACGATCAGCACAATGACCGATACGGAGATCAAGGACGTATACGAGAAGCTTGTGGATGGCGGAGACATTCAAAATAACAGCTTTGTAGAGCCATCCGCCATTACTGTGCTAAAGGAAAAGCTGCAAGCCGCTGGCCTTGCGAACCAGACCGGAAACGGCGTAGAAGGGGAAACCGCCATTATCGCCGCCGTAAACAGCATGATGGATTATCAGCACCGGCTTTATTATTCCCTTTGCCGCAGTTATTCCATGTTAAATTTTAAAGCGGACGACTGCGAGGCTTATGCGAATGAAGACCTTACCTCCCTGTTTGGAGACGTGATATACGATTTTCAAATGTCGGAAGAGGATAAAAAAGCTTATTATGAAAGCTTTGTGAAAAAAGGGCTGATCAAGGACAATCACATTGTCCGTTTTTCCACAGACCCGACCGCATATAACCTTCCAGAGCTGACCCCGGCGATTGAAATCTCGATAAAAAACGCCGCAGCCAAAGCATACCATACAAGCATGATCAGCTACGCCCCGGCGGCAAGCGTTTTTTATGAGCTGTATACCAGCAAGGAAAAAGGCTGCATCTGTTTTCGCAACAATGGGGATAAAAGCAGGTACATCCAGCTGGACGCGGATACGTCTGTAACCGCGCAGGGTGATTTTTTCCTTCTGCTTGGGGACGAATCCTATACCGGAGAATGGTTTTATAACAAGCAGGATATCGGACTTTTCATGGATGGGGATAAGGACAGCAAGATCAGCTATGTCCATGACCTGACTTATTGATCAGAAAAAAGTAACAGTTCAAAAATTGGAGCTGTTACTTTTTTTATGCGAACAATCGATTCCATCCTTTCATACAATAATAAAAACCTAGAAGGAAGGAATTGATCAATATGTATGCATTAGTCGGAATTTTAATCGTAATCTGCGTTGCTTTTGCCTGCCTGCAATTTTACCGCAGAAAAAAGATCATCTGTAAAATAAACCGTATGGACTGCTGTGAAAAAGCATGCCTATTAAACAAGCTGTTAGAGCCATTTGGCTTTTGCTATCTCGCCAAGCAGGACATAATCACAAGCAGGACAGACGCATGGCAAAGGCAGTTTGGATATCTCTCGTTATTCGACCGGACAGCGTGCCGGTTTCAGATCGTTTTCGAATGTGAGCCGATCTATTTTTACTATGAAGGAAAAACTTACCTGATTGAGCTTTGGAAAGGGCAGTATGGGATCAATATCGGCGCGGAAGCGGGCATTTACTATGCCGATGGCTGCCTGCCGCCTGAGCAGTTTCAAAAGACCCATTTTAAAAGCGTCCCTGACGCAGGAATGTTAAAAATGGGAATGTCGCTCTATGAAAAAGGCCAGAAATTGTTTGATATCGAAGGATGCCATTGGTGGCTGACCGGATTTTGCATGGGCAAATTCTGCTGGCCCGAAGATCTGTCGCTTTGGATGTCCATTACGTTTCCAAACCACAATGCGCTCTGCCAATTCGTAGAAGGGCTTTCGCATATCGGATATCCTTACCACGACATCCTCACCTGCGATCTGACGGTGTCCTTTTGTTTCTCCCGCCCGCACAGCAAACAGCCGCGCTGTGGCGGATGCTGGCGCGCAAAATGGGCGCAATGGAAAAACCAGTTGCTCGTAAAACTGTTTTTATTCGCGACAAAGCCATTTATCTGCACAATGGACCGGCTGCTGTATCTGTACTATTTCCTGCCGCGCACGTTCCGCCGCATTTTGTCATACAAAAAGAACCACAGGCAGAAAAAGAAACAAAAGGCGGTGCACACACATGGGTTGTAACGCACGCCTGGCAAAATCGTTCGAATACGCGTTGGTTTTGCCTTTAGAGCCAAAATCCAAATATATTCTTTTTAGCGACTGTCACCGCGGCAGCGGAAAAGCAAATGACAATTTCTTAAAAGACGAATTTATTTATTTAGCCGCCCTCAAATATTATGAGCGGCGCTGCTTCACCTATTTGGAGCTTGGGGACGGCGACGAGCTTTGGGAAAACCGTTCGATAGAAAAGATCAAAGAAACCCATCCCCACAGCTTTGAAACGCTTTCCAGGCTGTATTATAAAAACCGGCTTTATATTATATACGGCAATCATGATATGGTAAAAAAGAACGCTTCTTTTCAAAAAAATTATTGTGAGTCTTTTTATTCCGGGCAGCTTTTTTGCCATTATCCAGCCTGCTTTGGAATCCGGTTTTATCCAAGCATCATTCTAAAGGATGCATTTGGAAAAAAGGACATTTACCTGACCCACGGCCACCAGGCAAGCCTTATGAACAGCACGTTTTGGAAGATCAACCGTTTCCTTGTACGCCATATCTGGAAATACCTGGAGCTAATTGGCATCCCGGATCCCACAAGCGCGGCGAAAAACAATACGCGAAAAGAAAAGACCGAAAAAACGCTGTTGAAATGGGCGAAAAATCATTCCGTCATCCTGATCACTGGGCATACCCACCGCCCGATGGCCGGCACAAAAGAATCCCCGTTTTTCAACACAGGAAGCTGCATCCATCCAGCCGGGATCACAGGGATCGAAATCGAAAACAGGTGCATCACGCTCGTAAAATGGTCCCTTGGCACAAGACATGACCAGGAAGTTTATGTAAAAAGAGAGGCTCTGGCAGAGACGGTTTGCGTGGATGAGTATGTATAATGTTTTCCGAAGAATGCGGTTCATTCAGCATTCTTCGGAAGATTTAAGTTATCTTATTAAGATTCTATATTTTATAATTCTAAATTTAACAAATTCCAAAAACATTTCCCTTAGATTCATACGAAATTCATACGGCTGTGGTATAATATGTCCAGATAATTAATCGCCATCTATATAAAAAATTCTACAGAAAGGATTTCTTATGCAAAAACATGTGATTTTTTTAGAGGACGAGCCAACGATCCGGGAAGTATTGACGGAATATATGCGCACCTTTGGATATGACGTAACAGAGGTAGACGATGGCTGTCTTTGCATTGAACTGCTGCAAAAAAACGAATATGATATCGCGGTCTTAGATATTATGGTGCCAGGCATGGATGGGTTTGAGGTTTTGCAGTTTATCCAGGAGCATTCGCCTGAGACTGCCGCCATCATGCTGACCGCATTGGAGGATGAAAAAACCCAGGTGAAAGCGTTTAACTTATACGCGGACGATTATATCATTAAGCCTGTATCGCCGATTATTTTATTAAAACGTATGGAAACCGTGCTGCGCCGCACGTCGCGCTCCGCAAAAAATCAAGAGCCGTTAAACCGCGGGCTGCATTTACAGCAAGAAGAATATTGCGCGTATTATAATGGTGAAAAGCTGCCTTTGACCTTAACCGAATATCTGCTGCTGCAAACGCTTTTCGAGCATCCAAGCCGCGTATTTACAAGGGAACAGCTCATATTGCAAATTTTCAACGAGGACTATATCGGCAATGACAGGATCATCGACGCGCATGTGAAAAACCTTAGAAAAAAATTACCGGTTTCCTGCATTAAAACCGTGATCGGGGTCGGATACCAGTATGATAAGGAGGCCGCAAAATGAAAAAAATGGCGCAGAAAAATTTATTTTACAGCGTACTGCTGGCTGCTGTGATGTTAACCTTCCTTGTCGGGTATTTTACATTAATGCTCCCATCTTTATATGTCGCCTATATGAAAGAGCAGGATTTAGAATCGATCAAGCTACAGCACCGCGCGTTTGTAGAAACCGGAACTTATGATGGAGTCCAGGTGAAAAACCCTACCGCCTGCGCCTCCTGGAAGATCCCATTTAAAGGAGACAGCATAGATCTGACCACAAAGCTGATATCGTTAAGAATTACAGCCCACGATAATTCAATCAAAGAGCTTTTAAAAGAACTGCAAAACAGCGTCCAAAATTATGAAAATATGGATTCTTTCCGCGAATACCAGACGATATTTCAGGATAAAATGTCAGACTGGCAGCGGGAATTAACGAAAATCTATCAAACAAAAGTCCAGCTGCCCGTGAGCGTTGATATTCTCTCAAAACAGGACACCGACAATTTATACTACGGAGAATCCATTACGATGCATACGGATAACGGGCGGTCCGTAATAATGGAATTTAATATTTCAGACGACCAAAACCAGTATACAAACTACCTTGCGATGGAACAGGTCAAGGATGGGATCGCGTTTACCGTTCTGCCAGTCGTCACTCCTCAGATGGGAGAGATAAAGCCGATCGTCCTGCAAAGCCTGCCTATGCTTGGAGCCGTGATCTTAGCGCTTGTATTTATTTTTTCCAAAATCTATTCAAACGGGATCGTCTCCCCCGCCCTAAGCACGATTGAAGACCTGTACATGCAGGTGCAGTCAAATTATGAAAAATTAAAGGCTGCAAACCAGGCGTTGCTTGAAGAAAACGAGAGGCAGGAAATGTTTCTTCGGTCATGCTCCCACCAGCTGAAAACCCCGATCACTGCCGCCCTTTTATTGACAGACGGAATGATACAGCAGGTCGGAAAATATAAGGACACAAAAACCTATCTGCCAAAGGTAAAGCAGCAATTGCTGTGGATGCAAAAAATGACCGCTGAAATCCTTTCTCTGAACCAGGAAGGCGGAAATGCCCGATGCTGCCTGTATGAATTTATCCAAAGCCTACTTGCGCCTTACCGCATAAAAGCCGAAGAAAAGAATTTACAGATCCTACTGGAAAAGGATATGGACGTATATATAGAAACGGACTTGCAGCTTTTATCTAAAATTTTAGATAACCTGTTATCCAATGCAGTCCATTATTCCCCGGTTTCCTCCTGTATCCAGATTGTTTTCCACAGTCAGAGGATTTTTATCCGCAATGAACACGCATCGATTCCCGACGAGCTTCTCCCGCATATTTTTGAACCTTTCGTCAGCGGCGGCCAAAAAAATTCCTCCCATGGGCTTGGATTGTACATCGCCGCATACTGCGCAAAACGGATTGGCGCGACTCTTACGATACAAAATAAAAACGGCGGCGTGGAAGCGGAGCTTTCCTTATCCAACATGATCTAACGTGCACATAGGATTCATGACAGCTTCATATGAAATTCATTTGCGTAAGTTATAATGATCTTAGTTCTTAACAATAACAAGTTTTTAATTTAGTCCTTAAAAGAAAGCAAAACGAAAGGAGCGCATTTATGCTGCAAGATTCCATTTTAAAAAAACCCGCTGTAACGCAGGACTCCACATTGCTGGAGATCAACCAGCTACAGGTGCAATATGGCAAGGACGTGGTGTTAGATATCCGCACCCCTATTTGTATCAAAAAAGGGGACCGGATCGGCATTATCGGGTCAAACGGCGCCGGAAAAAGCACATTGATCAAAAGCATCCTCGGCCTTGCGCCATACCACGGCACGATACGCAATACGTTAAAGCCCGGGGAAATCGCCACACATATGCAATTCAACGAATACACCGACAGCATGGCGGTCAAATACATTATGGAAGCGATTTTACAGACGAAAATCTCTAAAAATAAAATGCTGCAAGAGCTGATCGATTATTTTGAATTTCAACCATGCTTAAAAAAGAAATATAACAAGCTCTCCGGCGGGCAGCAGCAGCGTTTTACAATTATTATGATCTTAATGCAGGACGCTACGCTTACCTTTTACGATGAAGTGACCTCCGGCCTGGATTTTGAGACAAGGCAAAAGCTCGTAGAAAAAATCATCGAATGGTATGAGGGAAAAGATTCCAGCGTATGCATGGTGTCCCATTATTATGAAGAATTAGATCATCTGGCGAATAAGCTGCTAATCTTAGACCATGGAAACGTCATCGATTACGGTGAAAAAGACGCTCTGTTTCAAAAATATTGCGGAAAAGCGGTCATTATATTAGACGCTTCAAAGGAAAACGCGCAGCTTATAAAAAACTATAAACAGCTGTCGTCGCCGCCGCATTTATTCGTATTGTCATGCAACACAAAAAAAGAAGAAGCAGAGATCGCAGAGCTGCTGATCCACCACAACATTAATTTTAAACGCAGCTGCAACGATATTGAATGCATTTATATGAACGCGAAACATGTTTACTACCAAAACAATTCAGATAACAGGAGGATAACCGCATGAACACAAATACTCGAAAACTCGTATCAAGGCAAATGCTCCTATTTGAGCTTCGCAATGTAGTTGGAAATCCCTATGTGCATATCTTTGGCATCGGCCTGCCAGCGCTCTTAGCTATACTGGTTTGCAGAGTCGCGTCAAGTGAAGCTCCAAATGAGATGATAACCTCCATGGTAACTACCTCGATCTACCTTGGGATGGGCTCTTTGATCCCGTTAGCTACTATCTTAATGGGATATTCCATCGGATACGCCCAGGAACTAGACAAAGGGATTCCACAGCGTATGCAGCTATTTGGGATTAAAACAAGCGTAACCTTGTTAAACCGCGCAATTGCGGAGATCATTTTTATTACAGTCGGATTCCTCCTGTTTTTTACGAGCGGCTATCTGATCTTCGACCTGAAACGCCCTGTGGCAACTGGAATATTTTCTTATATTTTATGTATGCTCCTATTTAGCCTTATATGCCTGGGGCTGGGACACGGGATCGCAAGCCTTTGCCACAGCTTTGGACGGGCATATTGCGTGAGCATGATCACCTATTTTGCATTTATGATCCTTGGCGGCATGATGGGGATTTCCTTTGACGACCTGCCGGAATGGGCCAAATTTTTCTCAAAACTGCTGCCTGTCACATACATGAACAAGGATTTTTATAAAATCTGGACCGGAAAGCCATACAATTTTATGCCGCTCATACAGTCCTTTCTTTTCCTAACGGCAATCGCCGGAATACTTTTGTTTTTTACAGGAAAGAACAGGGGCGGGAGTAAAAGTGTGAAAATGAAATAGTTTTTGAAACAAATTATGCAGCTTTGCCAAAACAACCGTTTCAACAAAGCTGCATAACAGGCAACTCTATACAGCCGTCACCTTCACAACCTTATATCCTTCTTTTGTCCCCTTGCTTACACAATTGTACCAGATCAAGAAATACGATGCCGTGCCAGTCTTTGTGCCTTTTGCGGCTGTTACGTTCACTGATTTCTTATCTTTTTGGAATGCCATTGTAATTTTCTTTTGATCTGCGGAAGGCTTGTCTGTAATACGCACAGTCCCTTCTTCCATCGCTTTTTTATCAAAACCGTCTACGCTTCCCATAGCATAGATTTTCGGAACGTCGGTCGTTTCCCCTGTGTTTGTGGCACAAACTGTCTGCAATCCAAAGTAGCCTGTCACTTTGCTGTTTTGCGCAACTTCTATGCCAAGGGAATTTCCTGTTCTCTTATCCAGCCCATGCACGTCGTCCACAATGATCCTTGACACCTGATTTACAGAAACTGCCTTAAATACCGTCTTTTTCCCGGTAAGGTTGCAGGTAAAGGTAATCCTGCCTGTCGCGCTTTTCCCATTTTTCAGAGCGTACGCGCGCACTTCAAAGCAAAGCGGGTTACTGTCAGACTTAGAAACCGTAAAGTACCCAAAAGAATTATCGTCCATGCTTGCAGTATACGATACGTCTTTTACCTTTGTCATAACGCCATTTTGCTTTGTGAGCGGGTACAGATAAACTTTCGCTGTTTCTCCGACATTGATCTTTCCGGTTTTATACTGCGCTGTCTTTCCATAAGTAAAAGAAGAACTGGTATCTGGAATGGAATACAAATTCGTAGTTGTAGGCGCCGCCAGCACGGTAACCGGGCAACATGCGGAAACATTTTCACTTCCAGTATCGATCGCCCACAGATACACCCTGCCCGCCTGCTGCTTTGCTGTTACGGTAATCTGCCCGCTTCGGATGGAAGCCGACGCATATTTTGCGGCTTCTTTGTCTACGATCCTCCCGTTTACAATGTTCGGATTTGTAGACGAGGTCGAGATGCCGACAATCACCTTTCCAGTGGAAGGACGGATTACATGATTGGCGTTTTCTTTATAGTTATAAGAAGCGGTAATATCCGTATAAAGGATACACTGTCTATAATTTTTCTTTGTAAGGCTGCCTGCTACATCCACCTTCCCGCCATTGGCGTAAATTCGGATCGTAGAATTTGAAGCCTGCGTTTTATGCTGGTAATCCTCATAAAAATGGGAAATCGGAGGATTGTCCCAGCTATAGGCTGCCTGCGCAGCCTCCCGCGGCTGCATCTGACAGATTGCGATGACCGCAAAGACCGCGATGCAAAATGTGAGAAAAAACCAGCTTCGTTTTCTGTGATTCCTTTGATCCTTTTTTTGATTCATATCCTTTTTCTCTTTCCTTTCTGTTTTTTAATGCGATATACCTTATTTACCTTATCTAATATATCGGTATTTGATCGATAAAAAACAAGCGTATTGAAAATAGATTGAAATATTTTTTAAATTGACTTACAAACAAACTAAAAAAACGGGATATGCCTAATCGCACTCCCGTTTTTCAAACAATTTATTTCTTACTTTCCTTTGGAATATAAGCCGCATAGGTCACCGTGCCATCCTCATTTGGCGTAAGCACATGAGTCACAAGGCCGTCTAATCCATTATCCGAGTAGTCAAATCCGTCGATCACCCTTTTCTGCCCGTCCTTTAATTTGTCTGAAATCAGGGATGTTCCAGAGCCAGAGCCGCGTCCCTCGATATCATATTCATAAGTGACACATCCATCTTCATCCAATGACAATGTCTGAACCGAGCTTTCTACACGTTTCGCATACTTATCTATGTTTTCCGGCGTAACCTTTTCTATCCATGCCTCGCACACGCTATCCCCTTCTGGCTTTTCGGACTCATCTGCCTCATTGTCCTCTCCATCTTCCACATCCGTCAGATATTCCGCCGCAGCCTTCGGGTCTGCCTTTGATTCATCAATCGGAAGGTCAAACAGCGCGTTCAGACCCTTATAATCTTCGTTTCTCGTAATTTCCCCGGTATCCTTGTCATAACGAAACGCCTCGTTGTCATAAAACGACCCTTCACATACGCCAAGGTACAGCCCGTGGTCTGCAAATATTTCCACATTATCACATTCGATCAGCCGATAGAAAATGCCGTCCTCCAAAAACTGGGTATATCCTCCCCGCATCGTCATCGCGTTATACCATGCAGGGTCATATCCTTTGATAAATGGCGATACGAAAAATTCCTTATCTTCCACGCCGTCTTTGGAAGTGTCCGGCATCGGCGCGCCGTCTTTATTTTCAATCGCTACGGCAATATAGCTGCGGTCTTCGCATATCTGCCCATTTGATCGCATTTCATAGTCTGTAATATCTTTTCCGGATACCATGCCAAGCAAAGTTATCTTATAGTCTCCGCAAACCTGCGTTTCGTTGAGCTCCACGGCATCTTTACTCTCGAACGCTTTTGTAAGCTTGCCATCCTTTATTTTTTGCGTGATCGTATTCGGCGACAAATACCTCCATGCCGCATATGCGCTCACAGATCCTGCCCCAATTACGATTGCGGCTGCAATGGCCGCTGCCGGTATTCTTCCTGCTTTTCTTATATTCATCCTGTCTTCCTCCTTAACCTGATTTAAAATCCTCTTATTTAACCAGAAATTTGGTTCATCTGTTGGAGCAAGGGCCTGTTTTAATAGTTCATCGATATCCTTCTTCATTTAAAACAACCTCCAATTCTTTTTCCAGCAATTTTCTCGCCTGAAACAGTCTGCTTTTTACAGTGCCTTTTGGTATTTTTACAATGGATGCAATCTGAGCCACAGACAGGTTTTCCATATAATAAAGCAAAACAATGACCTGGTAACGTGTCGGAAGCTTTCCTACGGCAAGCCTGACTGCCTGTGTTTCTTCCTCATTTAATAGCTGCTCCTCCGGCGACAGCCCTGTCTGTTCCTGTTCGATGTCTTCCTGCTCTTTTGGCAAAACCCGGCCGTCCACAATCCGCTTGCGCCACGCATATTTCCGTTTCCGGTTTTTCCATATCCGAAGCGCGACTGCAAGCACATAGCTTTTGGGATTTTTCATAACATCTATATTTTTATAAATTTCCATTACCTTTAAAAAAGTATCCTGATATAAGTCATCCGCTTCCTGCGCATTGCCGGTAAGATATTTGCAAAATGAGTAAATTTCTTTTCCATACTCATGGATGCATTCTTCTAATTCTGGTTTTGTCATATCATTCTCCACTTCCAAGACGTCTTTGTGAAAGATGGTTTTTGGAGCAACTTGCTGCCTGCTGTTCCATGCCCTTCACTAATATATTGTAACAACTTGTGAGACGGTTCAGCAATTTTTTTAATCCTGCCAACTTCTATATTGAGAATCACCCCCACATCCATTATAATAAAAACACAACGTTACAGTTCAGCCTTCAATGTCATTTAGTTAGTAGCCTTGAATCCCCCCCGGCATTTGACATGTGAAGTT
>CANDMI010000023.1 GCA_947385775.1 uncultured Eubacterium sp.
CACAATATCTGACGCATCAATGGCAAGAACCTGGAATGGCTTAAGCCATTCCGGCTTTTTATACTGAATCAGCGGATTTGGCAGGATATTTGTGTAAGCCAGAAAATCAATCCTTACATTTTACAAAACATTTCATAAACTCACGATATTTCCTTCAAAATAGTTTACAGTAACCGTCTTTCTTCTATTTTTGAAGGCTGTCAATCCGAAGCAAATGGAAAAAACTCACCGTTGCCATTCTTCGATTATACATTCATGCTTCTTTTCGGCGCTGTTTTTATTATAATTAATCCCAACAAGCAGCATTTTTCCAGAATACCCTTTCAGGCAATCCATATATTTCCTGCTGTGTATCTGGTCGATCGCAGCTTTTATTGACCGGTCATACTTTAGCTCCACTATGATAGCCGGACGGAACACGCCGCTTCTTGGCACAAACACAACATCTGCGTATCCCACGCCGGCAGGCAATTCTCGATACATAACATAATCTTTTTTTGCCGCATAGCAGGCCAGGGAAATCACACAGGCAAGTGAATTTTCATCATTATACTTCAAAATAGAAGTATTGTCTTCATGCACCTGCTCCAATATCTGTGCCACCCGGCTTTCTTCTTTCTCAAGAATAGCCCGCATCAGCTCTTCAGAAGCTTGAATGACATTTATAACATTCTCCCAGCCCCCATCTTTTATGGACTTAAGATATTCCAGCGCGACCTCATCGTTTGGAATCTTCGCTTTCTGCGTCCTATAATTATATGTGAGGTATCCCAGATGAATCAAAAGCGTCAGCACATCATCCGCAGATTTTAAAGTCGCCATATCGTTTTGAAAAGAAGTGGTATCCACGGTAACCGCCTCCTTTGAAATCATCCGTGTAACCTTATCCCGAAGCCCGTCCATATTCATACAAATATATGCTTTCAACGCGTCATAAGTTTCCGTAAAATTCCAATAGCTGTCAAACCTCTTTCTTAACATTGCGCTAACAACCGATTTCGGATTAAAAACCGATAAATCGTCCACTGTATATCCATCATACCATCTGCAAACCTCGTCAAAAGATATCTGGTAGCGGCCGCAAAGCTCCTTTACTTCCTGCTGTGTAAATCCGGTAAATTCAGAGATCGGGACGGCATTCATCATGGAATATTCGTCAAACATATTTAAAGCGGAATGCTCGCCATATTTTTTGATGGGAAGTATGCCCGTCATATAGGCCAATGCCACATATGGCTTGTCCTTTAACAGCTTTCTTAAAAAATCGAGATACCCGATCTGCTGATCTGGCTCCACCCCTTTTATACGCATCATACAATCCCATTCGTCGATCAGGAAGATAAACTGCATGCCCGTTTTCGCATAAATATCTTCCATCATATTGACCAGATGCTCTTTCGGATTCAAAATATCCCCGTATGCCCGCACAAATTCACCTGAAAGCCGTTTTACTAAAAATCCAACCATCTCCCCCGGTTTTTCACGATCCAGAAAATCTGCAATATTGATATAAATTACATTATACTGGTTTAAGTGTGTATAAAAGCTTTTATCTTTCGCAATCTGATAAGCTTCAAACAGCTTCTTTGAGCTGCATTCCCTCCCATAATAAGCCGCAAGCATTTGAAGCGCCATAGATTTTCCAAATCGACGTGGACGACTGACGCAAATGTATTCCTGTTCCGTATTGATACATCTATTTGTATACGCGATCAACCCGGTTTTATCAACATATATCTCGGAATTGACCGCCCTAAGAAAACCCTGATTTCCTGGATTTAGATAAATTCCCATAAAAATCTCCCGATACTTTTTATTGGTATCATTGTACGGTGGGTTTGGCAAAATGTCAAGAATGCGATCATAAAGGATTCATCACTATATCTAGCGAAACATACGATAGGAACATTTTACAACTTTATAACCATGCTTTGCTTTTTTATCTTTCTTTAAAGTAACCCACGTATACCCAACCCGTTCATACTTTTTCTCATCTTTCGGATCCATAAAGCGGAATCTGTTTTCAGCCTTTACTTTGCATACGCCTTTCTTCACCTTCGTAATGCCTTTTATAGAATAAGAGGGGTAAGATTCCCCAAATTCCCCAAACCCCACATACACATATCCATTTTGAAACTTTGCCCGGACAAGAGCATTCTGGCTGTCAACCCCCTGCATCGGTTTATGGAACAGTTCTACATACAAATCGTTTGCGAAAGAAATATCAACCGGGCAATAATAGGCATAGTTCCCGTTTTCCAACAAAGACATGCCCTCCTCCTCACCGCCTATATATTTGCTGTATTTACAGCCAGCTAATTCCGTGGCAATATTATACCTGTCAATATACGTCATCCGCAACGCGCCCTTATCGCCATCGCCAATATCTCTCTGGGCATAAAGCGTTGTAACGTAAAAACAGATATTTTCTGTCAGCCATTTTATTCCTTTATCCTTTTTTAAACCGGAAGCGGCAGCTGCATAAACCGGCTGGCATATAGTTTCAACTGCAAGTATAATAACTGCTGCCCATAAGATTCCCTTTAATTTTTTTATCATATCTAACTCCTTAACCCCTTTGACATAGATATTGCCCTATGGTGCAATGCTGCAAACCTAAAACCTTTTTATATGGTTTTTCCCCACTTCATCTGTATATTTGACATACCAGTCCGTCAATTCAAACGTGTAACGTATATTTGACATTCTCGCCAGCGTTTTTTTGTTTTTCCCGTCCAAATCTGTCCTCTTTACCGCCGCCTGGTACAGGCCGTCAGGCTTTCTTTTTAGCTCAGAATAATAAATCCTGCCTTTTTTATAAAAATAAATATCGCCGCACTTCGTAAATACATTTGCTTTGCCTGTTTTTGCATTATATATAGTAAACGGGCGCGGAAAAGTATTCCCGGTTGCTGCGTTCATAAAAAAATACTTTCCATATTGATACACGGTTCCGCTGTCCTTCTTTACAACTTTTTTGGCCTTTTTGTTTTTTAGGTCAAAGCAATAAAACGGGCAGCTTATTTCCGCCGCCTCATCTGCCTGTATATAATACAGCCTGCCGCCATAATAACCAGCCAGCTCAAATACAGGTTCACCGCTGTCTATCCGAATCGTCATCAGCTTTTTCTTTGATGCGCCATCCGCTTTTATGCGGTGCATTATCCCCTGCGAATATGCGCGGTCATTATATTTTTCAGTTGTAGTATAATAAATCCAATTTCCATTTGTGACAATTTTGCCCCCTAAGCTGGCCATTCCCGCCGCAAGACTCAATGCTTTTTCCTCCCCACCGTCACGGCTTACGTATAATTTGCCATCCGCAAACCGAAACCGGGTATTCCCCGCTTTTTGGCCCTGCGATAATCCATATACATTCCATGTCTTATAAGAAGCCGCCTGGGTGGATGTGCGGCTATGCAAAAGCATTAGCGCACATAAAATACTGAATATCCCTATCCATTTTTTGTATGACATTTTTCCCTGCAAATTATTTTTTGCATCTTTTGTTATCCATAAATGGCTTGCTTTTTGTAACATTTTCCCCCTCCAAATGAAATAGTTCTGTCTGCTATTTTTCCTATATTATACTCACGAGCATACGTATTTGCCAAATGATTTGCTTTTTCTTTACAAATGTCGATACTTCTGTTGGCAAATCATTTCGCTCACGGGTATATTACAGGCCAGATTTTTGTGTCTGGCCTGCGCTGATGCTATGATTGCCACGATTGCCCTTTCCCTTTTATACAGAAGCGCTTCTGCTGTTAATTTGTAATGGCATAAGACGATTCCCCGCCTTTTGGGACCTTTTTCAGCTTCAGCAGGCGCGCCTTGCTCCATTGCCCGTAATAGGTTTTCTCCCCGGTTTTTTTATACGTCCTGACCTTTAAGTACATTTTCTTTGTGCCCGTTTTATATTTGGTCAGGGCCAGGCCGGTTTTTTTCGTCTTTTTCTTGCTCTGGCCGGAAAATTTCTTATTATATGCCATTGCGTATTCGTAACCATCCGCTGTTTTTTCCGCTTTCCAGTTAAAGCGCACCACGCCGTTTTCCTGCACGGCTTTTGTGACTTTCCCACGCGCTGGCACGGCGGTTAGCTTGAACTTGCGGACGGCGGCCCTGTAACCATTGCCTCCAGTGGCTTTGATTTTGATGTATGCCGGACCGTAACCTTTTACTGTGACTTTTCCTTTCTCGTTTACAGAGAGAATTTCACTGTTGCTACTTTTATAAGTCAGCTTTCCTGTCTTGGATGTTTTCGCATTTAGAGAGAAGGACAAGCCGTAAGCGACTTTTCCGTTTTTGATGGCGGATGAACGGTAGGTGATTTTTTGGGAAGGTTTTGCGTTGGAAAAAAAACTGATTTTTACCGGTTTTTCTCGTTCTATAGTTGTTCCATCACCTAACTGGCCACCCCCATTATCACCCCACATATACAGGCTTCCGTCTTTCGTTACCGCCCCGCTGTGTTCGCCTCCCAAACTAAGCAATTGTACATTTTCCAGCACCTTCACTGGTCTTGTCCTGCTTTTCTCTATGCCGTCGCCAAGCTGTCCGTCATCATTACATCCCCACATGTACAAACTTCCATCTTCTGTCACTGCCCCACTATGAGCAACATTATAACCAGGCGTTCCTCCTACATTTTTGTTTTCTCCTCCAAGACTAACAGCTTGCACATTTTCCATCACTTTCACAGGTTTTTTACGATCTTTTTTCGTGCCATCCCCCAACTGTCCGCTGCTGTTATCCCCCCACATATACAAATCACCATCTTTCGTAATTGCTCCTGTATGATGTTGTGCACCAAAACTAACCCATTTTACATTGCCCATTACTTTGAAAGGCCTGCTATAATCTTTCTCCGATTTATGGTATCCCAATTGTCCCAAACCATCATGTCCCCATATATACAAGTCTCCATCTGATGTCACTGCTCCACTATGCCAGTATCCCAAACTGACTGTTTTTACATGTTCCAGTACTTTTACAGGTTTATTACGGTTTTCTTTTGTCCCATCTCCAAGTTGTCCATCATCATTAGCGCCCCACATATACAGGCTTCCATCTTCTGTCACTGCCCCGCTGTGCCCGTGTCCCAAGCTGACGGTTTTTACATGTTCCAGTACTTTTACAGGTTTATTGCGGTTTTCTTTTGTTCCATCTCCAAGTTGTCCATCATCATTAGCGCCCCACATATATAGGCTTCCATCTTCTGTCACTGCCCCGCTATGTCCACTTCCCAATCTGACGGTTTTTACATTTTCAAGCACTTTTACAGGCTTATAACAATTTTTTTCTGTTCCGTCTCCCACCTGTCCCTGATCATTCTCGCCCCACATATACAGATTCCCATCTTTTGTCACTGCTCCACTATGCCCTTCATAATACCAACCGCTGCATCCACCCAAACTAACATCCATCACCCGTTTGTCCACATTTTTTGCAACAGCCAGATGAAACCCACTTTTATCTGCTTCCTGCATATGACAACTTGCTGGCGCAGCATGTCCATCTGCAACAGAAATGCTTTCCGGTTCTACTGCCATTCCAAACAGAACTGCCAGCGCCAAAGCTATTGTTGATATTTTTTTTAACATATTACTTGCCCTTTCTTTTCCTAAATCACTTTTGCTATCTGTTTCATTCCCTTGTTAAATGAAAATATACTAATTTGCAATTGCATAAAACGGCTGCCCTTTCCCTTTAACCTTTTTCAGCTTCACGGATTTTGCTTTGCTCCATTTCCCGTAATAGGTCTTTTTCCCTACTTTTTTATATGTCCTGACCTTGATAAACATCTTCTTAGTACCCGTCTTGTATTTGGGCAAGGCCAGACCTGTTTTTGCCGTCTTTTTCTTGCTCTGACCGGTAAATTTCTTATTGTATGCTGTAGCATACTCGTAGCCGTCCACTGTTTTTTCCGCTTTCCATTTAAAACGCACGACGCCGTTTTCCTGGACTGCTTTTGTGACCTGCCCGCGCCTTGGCACGGCAATCAGTTTGAACTTGCGGACAGCGGCTTTGTACCCGTTCCCGCCGGAAGCCTTAATCTTAATTGTGGCAGGGCCGTAACCTTTTACAGTAACTTTACCTTTGGAATTTACATCCAATATTTTAGGGTTGCTGCTTTTGTAGGTCAGCTTTCCGGCCCCGGTTGTCTTCGCGTTCAGGGAAAAAGATCTGCCGTAGGCTACCCTCCCTTTTTTGATGGCGGAAGATCGATAGGTAATTTTCTGGGCGGCTTTTTTAGCTGGGGCAACGCTGTCTTGCCCCGTATGATCCTGGCCTCCTTGCTCTGGATTTGTCGAGGCATCTTTTCCCGGGGTTTCTGGCTCTTCTGGTTCCGCTGGAGTTTGAGCCGCTGAAGCAAAGCTAACCTTTACAGGTTTATTCCGGTTTTTAAACGTGCCGTCCCCTAATTGGCCATTATTATTACATCCCCACATATATAAGCTTCCATCCTCCGTCACAGCTCCGTTGTAAAGAGCCCCTATGCTAACTGACTGTACATTTTCCAGCACTTTTATCGGACTGTGACATTCCTCATTCGTGCCGTTTCCTAGCTGGCCAAGGTTATTATAGCCCCACATATATAAACTTCCATCCTCTGCCACAGCTCCGCTATAGTTTATCCACGAGTCAACTGACTTTACGTTTTCCATTATTTTCACCGGCTGTCTGCGCTCCTCAACGGTTCCATCCCCCAACTGGCCGCATATATTTGTTCCCCACATATACAGGCTTCCATCCTCCGTCACAACTCCATTGTGAGGTCTCATGCTACATGATTTTACATGATCCATCACTTTGACCGGCTGACAGTAGAGGTCTTCACCTAACTGGCCATCCTCATTCCGTCCCCACAAATATAAACTCCCATCATTTGTCACGGCTCCGCTTTTGTCTGAACCTTTAATTGATTTCTTTACATTTTCCAGTATTTTCACAGGTTGGTTTCGATCTATGCTTGTTCCGTCTCCTAAACCGCCATCCGCATTCCATCCCCACACATATAAGCTTCCATCTTCTGTTATGGCTGCACTGCTACCGTTTTCTAAGCTGGTTTCCTGTACATTTCCCAATACTTTCACTGGCCGGTTCCGGTTTTCGTTTGTACCGTCACCCAACTGTCCATACCAATTCTCGCCCCACATATACAGGCTTCCATCTTTCGTTATAGCTCCGCTGTAACCGCCTCCCAGACTGGCTGATTTCACATTTTCTAACACTTTCACTGGTCGGTTTCGGCTCTCGTTTGTTCCATCCCCTAACGAGCCGTACTTATTATATCCCCACATGTACAGATTTCCATCTTCTGTCACAGCCCCGCTGCTGCTGCCTCCCAAACTGACTGATTTCACATTTTCCAACACTTTCACTGGCTGATTGCGGTCTTCATTCGTTCCATCCCCTAACTGTCCATACTCATTATTCCCCCACATATATAGGTTTCCATTCTCTGTCACAGCTCCGACATACCAGCCCGCAAAACTAATGGCCACAACTTTCTCATCTGCATTTCTAGCAGTATCCAAATACACCCCTCTGCCTCTGACATCTATCCCCGTTTTTTCCAGAACATCCTCATCCGTCATAGCCGTACCTGTTACAGCCATTACCGATGTTCCAAGCAAAATTACCAATGAAACAGCCATTGCCATAAATTTTTTCCTCATCGAGTTTTCCTCCCATTCCATCAGCCGCTCTACGGCTTCCGTAAACAGCCGCCGCGTCTTTTCATCATAGACTTTTCTTAAAATCATTGTATGAATTACTTCTTCTTGATTTTTAAATTTACAGTATAGTCTCTCGCAGGTGAGTCATAGCACCGATTGATATATCGATTCTCAACATCTTTCAAGAAACTAAAATGGACCTCCCGCGCCTCTCCCTTTTTCAAATAGACTGAATATTTCGTTGTCGTAACATAATTCGTAAAATTGTTTTCTTTTTCAGCTTTTTCCTTTGTATATCCTAATTTATCCACACAATAATTAATATATGTTTCCCTTAAATCTTTGCTGCCAATGTCGGCATCAGCGCTATATCGGCCATGTTCATTTTGGACATCTTTAGAACCTCCAGGAATGCATTTTTTTGTATAATCAGATACAAATCTCATCTTTTTATCGCCGCTATATGGATCATCTACTTGTTGCAAATTTCCAAAAGAAATAATTGTATTTAAGCCGCGATAATCTTCTGATCTCAAATTAGAAATAGCAAACACATATGTACCCTTTTGGGGCGCTACGAATCTTAAAAGCCTCCCTTCCAGCATCATTGTTGCACTGTCATTTGGCACAGTTACCACATAAGAGCCAGTTGTTACTTTGGCTGGTTTATTTAACGTCCCGGCAGTCACCTTCTCCTCTGCCATAACTGGTATTGCTAATGGTATAAAAATGATACATGCAAAAATAATTACAATGATATTTTTTACATTTCTCTTCATATTTTTCCTTTCCTATAGCTCCAACAAGCTAACCTCCTAAATTTGCGATCGTATAAGACGATTCCCCGCCTTTTCGAACCTTTTTCAGCAAGCACCCCCTGCTTCACCGCCCGTAATAGGTTTTCTTCTCGATCCTTT
The DNA here is from genome assembly GCA_947385775.1 of uncultured Eubacterium sp. Lineage (GTDB taxonomy): Bacteria > Bacillota > Clostridia > Lachnospirales > Lachnospiraceae > Eubacterium_J. Next base: position 8,600 of record CANDMI010000023.1, read on the forward strand.
CATATGTTCTGACCTTGATAAACATCTTTTTGGTTCCCATCTTATATTTGGTCAATGCCAGGCCTTTTTTTCGTCTTTTTCTTGCTCTGCCCGATAAATTTCTTATTATATGCCGTCGCGTACTTGTACCCGTCCGCTGTTTTCTCCGCTTTCCATTTAAAGCGCACGACGCCATTTTCCTGCGCCCTGTGGCAGTCAGTTTGATATGGTCTCACAATGGCGATAACGGACGATGGCATTAACGGTTAGTAGCATTCACTTACCTTCCAGGTACTTCCCACTTCCCAGGCAGGATAGGTTGTATAATTTCCCTTTCTAAGTCTTACAAACCCAGCCGCGCCGGAATCCCAGGACACTGTAACCCTGTAAGTCTTGTCCGGCTTTAGCTTGAGCTTTACGCTGCCGCCGGAAAGTGTTTTTTTCACAACACTCCTGCGGTCTGTTGATTCCGCTACAACCTTCCATGTGCCATACTGCTTTGAGGATTTTATTTTGACCCTGCCCATAAACCCCCTGCTTTCTTTTTCACATACTCCTTTTGTCTGCCGGAGCGTAATCGACTCAGAGCCCGGGATCGCATAATTTGCTTTTGTCTTAACTGTAATCGTGCATGTTTTAATTCCATTGCTGCACGTTGCAGCAGATACCGGAATGCGCATTGTAAAAACTACACCAAAAACCATAGCCGCCATGACAGCCCATGAAAAGATTTTTCTTACTTTTGACATATATCTGCTCCTCCTTTTTGTATTCCATTTCTATACCCACGAACGCTAATGTTTGCCAAATTTGTCTCCCGTTTATATCCGCGAACGCCAATGTATCTGGAAAACTTTTTCGTTCGCGGGTATAAACGAAAAAATCATTTGGAAAATAAGTATGCCCGTGGGTAAAGATAACGAACAGATACAGGCAGTTAAAACAAAACTGCCTGTATAAGCTCCTCATTTGTTATTTCTTTACATACACTTTCGTCTTAAACGTAACAGAGTCCCCGCATGAAAGGTTAATCGTTGTCTTAATCACCGCGCTGCCCCGCCTGCGCGCCCGCACTACGCCAGTCCTGCTCACGGATGCCACATTCGATTTTGTGGAGCGGAACACAATGCTGTCTACGCTCCTTTCGTAAATATCGTACCATTCTTCCTCGGAAAGGTCGTCAAACTCGCTGCCCCCCGCCGCAACAACCTGGATTGTGAAGCTGCTGCCTTTTTTAATTGTCTTTTTGGCTGGGGATACGCGAAGGTCTTCCGGGATCAGCGTATTCGCCTCCATAATGTCCGGATCCGGGTCATACTCATAATCGGTATCCGGGTCATCTTCCCAGTCATCGTAACCGGAATCTTCATCATAATCCGATGAATAACCTCCATCCCCACCAGCCCATGCGCTTACCGGCGACACCGCGCACATGGCGGACGCCAGCAATACTGCTGCCACTCTTTTTTTCATGATTTTCATCCTCCTATTTTTTCTATATTTGCAAAACACAGGCCAGATTCCTGCCTAGCCTGCGTCCCTGCCATAATGAATTGCCGCTATTGCCGCCCAAAATAACCCCCGAAAATCAGTTTGTTTCAAAAGAATAATTTCCCGTAGAACCGGAATAACCGACCAACTGCCCTGCTTTTACCCATAGAATGGCGGTTTATTTAATTCGCGATCGCGTAAGACGACTCCCCGGTTTTCCGGACTTTTTTCAGCTTTAGCAAACGCGCCTTGCTCCAGCTTCCGTAATAGGTTTTCTTCCCTGCTTTTTTATATGTCCTGACCTTGATAAACATCTTCTTTGTGCCCGTCTTGTATTTGGTCAACGCCAGGCCCGTTTTTTTCGTCTTTTTCTTGCTCTGGCCGGAAAATTTCTTATTGTATGCTGTGGCATACTCGTAGCCGTCCGCTGTTTTTTCCGCTTTCCATTTAAAACGCACAACGCCGTTTTCCTGAACTGCTTTTGTGACCTGCCCGCGCCCTGGCACGGCAATCAGCTTTAAATTTCGGACAGAAGCTTTGTAGCCATTCCCGGCGGAGGCTTTGATCTTAATTGTGGCTGGGCCATAGCCTTTTACGGTGACTTTTCCTTTAGAGTTTACGGATAATATTTTTTTATCGCTGCTTTTGTAAGTTAGTTTTCCAGCACCGGTTGATTTGGCGTTTAAGGAAAAAGACGTGCCGTAAGCGACCTTTCCTTTTTTGATGGATTTGGAATGGTAAGTGATTTGCTGAGAAGCTTTTTTTACTGGGTCAGGTCTGTCTTTTACTGATGGAAAACGAATCAAAACTGGTCGGGATCGATGAGTCACACTCGTTCCATCTCCTAACTGGCCACTATCACCACGCCCCCACATGTACAGTTTTCCATCTTCGGTTATGGCTCCGCTATGTTCTGCTCCCAAACTGACTGTCTGCACATTCTCCATCACTTTCACTGGACTATTACGTTGTTCCTGTGTACCATCTCCCAACTTGCCTGCGGCATTATCCCCCCACATATACAGACTTCCATCCTTGGTTACCGCTCCACTATGATATTCTCCCAAACTAACCGTCTGCACATTTTCCATTACTTTCTCCATCGTAATACCTTGACCATAATACACATCATGAGCATTCGAACCATCTCCCAGTTCACCATGATAGCCATGATAAGTATGATACAGAAACATATACAAGCTTCCGTCTTTTGTTACAACTCCTCTATGATTTTCTCCCAAACTGACTGACTGCACATTTTCCATTACTTTCTCCAAGTTATCTAATCCATAAGCAGGATTCCCCCAATAAAGAGTTCCATTTTTGGTCAATGTCGCATCCTCATTGTTATTATGATAGTTAAAGCTGACTGTCTGCACATCTTCACTCACTTTTTCAGGCTTGTTTTTTCTTCCTCCCCACATATACAAGCTTCCATCTTTCGTAACAGCCGCGCTAGTGTCTCCCAGACTGATTGACTGCACATTTTCCATCACTTTTACCGGCTTACTACGGTCTTCATTTGTGCCGTCTCCCAGTTGTCCTGAACCATTTGCGCCCCACATATACAGAGTTCCATCCTTCGTCACAGCCCCACTATGATTTTCTCCCAAACTAACTGTCTGCACATTCTCCATTACTTTCACTGGACAACCATCATCTCTTCCCCCAAAATGCACCAATCCATCTCCTACTTGACCTCTTTCCCTATTCCCCCACATATATAATGTTCCGTCCTCCATCACAGCTCCACTATGTTTCTCTCCCAAGCTAACAGCTACAACCTTCTCTGACGCTTTTTTCGCGTCATTCAGGTGCATCTTCCCACCACTGATATCCAAACTCACTTGTTCCTCTATGTTTCCACTACGCACGACCGTCCCCGCTTTTGGACTTACCCCCATCTCAAATAAAACCGCCAACAAAATAGTCACTGCCACAATCTTTTTCTTCATCAATTCATCCTCTTTCCATAATCTGACATCCACACCCCAAGCTTCTTTGCCCTGCGGCGTGGGTGCCATTTTTAAATAGAAGCCTAATCCCGCTTACCACGATGCCATCGTAACCGGGATATATCTGCTGTTATACAGCGAATCAAAACTCATCCGCTCATTTACACGCCAGGAAGAATGCAAGGAACTCTTGTATGTAGTCTGATGCGTTACCTTCACATAATCATTCCCCACTTCCGTTACCATCATCACATGGGCGCCCGACGGGTTTTTCAGAAGTAAATCCCCTGGCTGGAGGCTACTGTAACTGTCTTTCATTACATTTTTTCCATTTCTGGTGCAAATCGATGCGGTATTCCTTAAATTCTTATGGTCATATTTCCCGACTTTTTTGGTTTTTCCGTCTACCGGATACAAACCGCCTGTAGCCAGGATCGGGAATTTCGAATTTACTTTCCGGTAGGCGTAAGAAACTGCCGAAGAACAGTCATTTCCCATATACGTATTTTTACCGGAAGGGCCAGTATAAACTTTGCCTGACAATTTACCCTGAAACGCTTCTAATGAAGTATTACGCGCCTTTTGTGTATAAGGAATGCCATAATAAGTCGTTCCCGCAGTCCATACATGCCTGTTTTTTGACGAATAAGACCAATGCTGGAATGATTTTTTCGGTGTCCATTCTATCGTCGCCATAGCGTTCATATACGAAATCACAGCTTCTCGTCCAGATTTGTTTGTATTATTGGATGCTCCCTGTTTCTTTTGTGTTTTCACCAACGCAAACTTCTGCGCCTTAGATCCATTGGACTGGTATAACTGTATATTCGTCCCACTAGACGCAACGCCGCCGGACACGTCGATCATCTTGCCATTGCCCTTGCACTGGAACGTATAGTACCCGTTCCCCACGCTGGTCAGCTTCCAGCGCTGCGCATTTGAGTTATTCGGCGTATACTGCTGTATATTTGTCCCGTTCGCGGATTCCCCTCCGGCGCAGTCAACCGCCTTATTGCTGTTTGCATTTGTAATCGTGTAATAGCCATCGCTATTATAGGTAAACGTAAACTTCTGGGCATTCGTCCCGTTGTCTTTCCAAAGCTGCAAATTCCCTCCGTTATCTGTGGATGCATCATAAATATCCCATACATACTGCCGGTCGATCATGGAAACCACCTTGTACATCCCATTTGGAACCGGCTGGCTGGAACTGCCCTGGCTGCTTTGCCCATTGGAGCCGCTGCTGCCGTTTTTCGCAATCCAGCCCATCTTATATCCATTGGACACCGGATAAACCACCTGCATATAGTTCCCGGATTCTGACAGCTTATAGCAGGTATCCCCCGCGGAAATAGAACCATAAGACGTTCTCCCATCCGCGCGCCGGTAAGTGGTAACCTGCCTGTCCTGCGTCCACCTTTGCGCCGCCCCGTTTTCCATGTTATAACCGGAAAACGCGCTCCTTGGAAACCACGCCGTACGCGTCCCATTCGACACCGGGTATTTCACCTGCACCGCATTCCCACTAATCCGCAGGATCCTGCACTCGTCTGTCGCACAGTCAATATAGCCCCCGGTCTTATTCCGCAGGTTCGCCGCCGAATACGCATAAACCTTTCCAGAAGCTTTCAGCGTATAACATACAATTGGCTTGCTTGATGAAATAGACGGCAGCGCTACCGCCGCAAACAGCGTCACAGCACCAGCCATGCACAGCGCAACAGCCAGCAGCATAGCAGCTATTTTTTTCTTTGTTTTCATAAATTAACTCCCTCCTTCTGCCTCCTTGAAAGAACGGTTGATTCTACTACCTTCTTTCCATATAGTGTCAAAAAGTGTACTTTCTGACACCAGCCTATTACCGGGATGATTTTTCACTTTTAAAGGTAAAATATAGAAAATACGATCAAAAATTTAGAATTTATACATAAAAATAAAAAGAAAACTATGAAAAATATAGACTTCCAGACAACGTTATGCTAAACTAAATTTGTATCATCAAAAACTGTCAAAAAGTACACCTTTTGACAGTTAATATCGCTTGTTTTTCTGTAAAATTCAGTATCAATTCTTGAGATAAGATCGTAATAGACTCTGCATTCTTGATATGTTATACTGAAAAAAATTTGAATTGATTTTATTTTGCAGGAGGTGGATAATATGCCTAATAACGGCGAAATTATTGAAAGGGCTATCAATGATTTTCAAAAAATACAGGCTCATATGATGATTGCAAGAAAAGAAAACGCAACAGAGACATATGCAAGCTTAAAAAATGATTATATGTCATTAAAAGCGCTCTTGACATCTTTAGGCGTTAACCTCACAGACATTGACCAGATTAAAGAATAACGAAATTGTAAGCGAATCAGGGCGCAAGTCTATGATATATAGCTTACGTCCTGATTTTATAGCTTCCTTACCGCCCACAAGTTTCACCAACTTTTCTTTTTTATCCACTAGTCTTTTTTTCAGCGTCAATCCTCACAAACCCGCTCGCACACCCCCTCATAATCCGCCCTATCCGCTTCCACTACAACCCCTGCCCCAACCCTTTTTAGGCAGGCCGTGGTTTTTGGCCCAATACTATAAGAAATGATCTTTTCGCCCCATCCGTCCCCCAGCTTTTTCGCCAGCCGCGCCGCCAGGGACGCGCAGGTAAAGATCACCCCGTCATAATCGGAAATATCCCCGATCTCTTCCACATCAAATGGCACATCCACATTTTCATAAACAACAATTTCCTCCAGCTTTCCATACCCCTGCAAAGCCTGCTTCAAATGGCTGTCCGCATTTTCCGCCTTAAAATACAAAACCTTTTTCCTGGAAGCCATTATTCCATCCGCAATCCTAAAATCTAACTCTTCATCCGAAGCCCCCGCGCCATCTAAAACAAGCTCCCGCTTTAACGCCTCCGCAAGCGCCGTGCTATGAAATTCCTCCGGTATCAGATCCGCATTTATGCCATAGCTTTTTAAAAGCTCCGATGTCTTATCCCCAATGGACGCGATCTTGCATCCGGTAAGGGCGCGTACGTCCAGCCCCAGCGCAAACAGATTTTCAAAAAATGCCTGAACGCCGTTTTTGCTCGTAAAAACCATCCAGTCTGCGCCGCTAATCTGGCCCGGAGTAAACGCTTCTTTCCGGTTTACAATCTTACCGGCCTGCACCTCCTTCACGAAAGCGCCTTTTTGCCGCAACAGCTCCCCCAGGCGGCTGTTTGCTTCGCCTATGACCGGAAGCAGGTAGCGTTTGCCAAATAAAGGGCGGGTTTCATAAAAATTCAGCTTATCCCGAAGGGATACCACATCCCCTGCTACGATCAGCGCAGGGGAACAAAGGGACGCGCGCTCCGCTTCTTTTGCCAAATGCGCCAGGTCAGATACGCAGGTTTTTTGTCGGGGCAAAGCCGCATTGGATATGACCGCCGCTTTTGTATCCCGCGGCATTCCGGCTTCTATCAGCTTTTGGGTGATTTCCCTTACCTTGCTTAAACCCATCAAAAATACGCAGGTTTCCTTGCCGGTCGCCATCGCCGCAAAATCAATGTCCGAAAGTTTGTCGTCCCTGTCATGGGCGGTTACGACGTGAAACCCCATAGACAGCCCCCGGTGGGTGATCGGGATTCCCGCATAGGCAAGCCCTGCTATGGCGGAGCTGACTCCCGGAATTACCTCAAAGGGCACGCCGTTTTCTTCCAGATACAGCCCTTCCTCGCCGCCCCGCCCGAATACGTAGACATCGCCGCCCTTTAGACGGACCGTTTTATCGTATTTCATGCTCATTTCCACTAAAAGACGGTTGATCTCCTCCTGCTTCATCGTATGGTTGTGGCTCTGCTTGCCCACGTAAATAAGCTCACAGCCCTGCTTTGCCTCATTTAGCAATTCATCGGACGCTAACCTGTCGTATAAAATGCAGTCCGCTTCCCGGATGGCCTTTTGCCCTTTTACGGTGATAAGCCCCGGCTCCCCAGGCCCTGCGCCCACCAAAGACACAAGCCCCGCCATCTGCTTTCGTATGCTGGCGGCGGCTTTTTTTGCGGCTTCTTTCGGATCCCTCCCCTGTACAGACACGTATGCCTGCCTGCTTCCGGTTTCGTTTCCATACATCACGCGCAGCTTAAATACGCCGCCCTCTTTTTGGCACGCCGCCCCGATCGGGATGTGGCAGTCGCCGCCGATCTCTTGTAAAAAACCGCGCTCCGCTTTTATCAGCTCTTCGGTTTTTGCGTCGGAAAGCGCGTCCAGCATTTGAAGCAACGCGTCCTCATTTTCCCGAATCTCCAGCGCCAGCGCGCCCTGGGCCGGAGCCGGGATCATTTCTTCCATGCTAAAATATGCCGTGATCTTATGCCCCAGCCCCAGGCGGTGCAGCCCGGCGGCGGCTAATACGATGCCGTCCAGCTTTTCTTCTTCCATCTTCCGAAGCCTGGTGTCCACATTCCCCCGGATATTTACGACCCGGATATCCGGCCGAAGCCGCTTTAGCTGAAATTCCCGCCGCTTGCTGCCGGTGGCAATGACCGCTCCAGGCGCTAATTCTTTTAAAGACCGCTTTTCCCGTAAAATCAACGCGTCCCTGGCATCCTCCCGCTCCCATGCCCCGCAAAACATAAGCCCGCCAGCCGGGTATGCGGGCATATCCTTCATGCTGTGTACGCCAATGTCTATTTCATGGTTCAAAAGCTTTTCTTCCACTTCCTTTACAAACAGCCCCTTGCCCCCGATCTCATGCAGCGGCTTATCCAAAACCAGGTCTCCCTTTGTCTTTACCGTCTGAATCGCAAATTCATGCTGCGGGTATGCCGCCGCAAGCCTGTCTTTGACCGATTCCGCCTGGGCCATGGCAAGCTTGGATTTCCTCGTCCCGATTACATATCTCATTGCCCCTTCTCCCTGTTCTTATGATCCAATTCTTTTTTCTGATTCTATATCTGAAACAACTGCCCCACCAGACGCTTAAATTCTTCCTGTTCATCCGTTGTGTCCAGATGCTTCATCTCCCGGATCGGCTCGCGCAAGAGCCGCTGTAGAGAAGCGTTTAATACTTTGCGCAAAAGCTTTTTCTCACGCCCGCTTAGCTCCATTTTCCGGTTCAGATATTCGTAGCTGTCCTCCACAATTTCGCTGCACCGCTGCTGCAAAGACGCGATGGTTTCATCCATCCGGCTGGAAAGGAACCAGCTCATCGTTTCCTCTAAATCTTCTTCGATCAGCCCCTCGCCCTCCCGCACCAGCGCTTCCCGCTCCTTTTCATTTTCCTTCGCGATTTTTTGCAGCCCGTCTATATTAATTAATGTTACGTTCCGCTCCTTTGCAAACGCCATATCGATATCCCTTGGCGCGGCCAGATCCAGGAAAACGAGCGGCGCCGCCGGGGTGAAGCATTCCCTTTTTACCACCAGATGCGGGGAAGATGTAGCGGACACGACGATATCGCATTTTGCCATTGCCTCGTAACGCGCCTCATAAGAAGTTAGCTGAACTGCCGGAAATTTCTCCCGAAGCTGCCTGGCATGTGCGTAATTTCGGCTACAGGCCGTGACGAGCCCTGCGTGATACTCAAACAGGTATTTTAACGCCAGGCAGGCCGTTTTGCCGCTTCCGATCACAAGCGCTGTCCTGCCTTTAATGCCGCAGGCTTTATTGAGCATCTGGATGCCGATATAGCTGACGGATAACGGCTTTTCGCTGATTTTCAGCGTGGTTTGTATTTTTTTTGCGCAGGTGACGGCGTCCCTTACGATTTTATTCAGCTCCTTGCCGCTATGCCCCATAGTTACCGAATACCCAAGGGCTTCCTTTACCTGCCCTAAAATCTGGGTTTCCCCCAGCGCCAGCGACTCTAACCCCGCCGTAACCCGAAACAGGTAGGCCGCCGCCTCTTTCCCGGACAATGTGACCAGATACGGCCCAAGGCTTACGTCCGGGAACATCCCTTCGTATATTTCCCGCATCTGGCCCCGCTGGCCCTCCCGCTCATAAAAAAAGTATGCTTCGCTCCGGTTACAGGTGGAAAGCGCCATGACCTGCTCTACCCCTATACAGGCTGCCTTTTGAAAAAATTCCAGCTTCATCACGTCCGTAAAAGACGTTTTATCCCGGATTTCAAGCTGTGCCTTTTTATAGTTAACCCCCACAACCCCAAACTCCATATGTAACTCCCCTTTTCCAAACCGTTCCTTACCGCCGAAAATATCCTTCCAATACCAGGCAGGTTTCTTCAATATCTTCCTGCGTATGCGCATCCGACACAAACATAGCCTCAAACTGGGACGGCGCCGTATAAATCCCATGGTCTAACAGATAGCCAAAATACTGCGCAAACCTGCCCGTATCGGAGGAAACCGCGCTTTCGTAATCCGTAACCTCCCTTGCGGTAAAAAAGACGCTAAGCAGCGAACCGATCTGGTTTACGCATACCGAGTCCCCGGCTGCGTTTCGCACGGCCTGGGCGATTTTTTTCGCTTTGCGCTCAAGCCGCCCGTAAATACCCGGATCTTCCATTAAAATACGAAGCGTTTCGATTCCCGCCGCCGTAGATACCGGATTGCCGGATAAAGTGCCTGCCTGGTAAACCGGCCCCACCGGGGCTGCAAACTCCATAATGTCCCTCCTGCCGCCGTATGCCCCCACCGGCATCCCGCCGCCTACGATTTTTCCAAGGGTTGTTAGATCCGGCGTTACCTGAAAATATTCCTGGGCGCCCCCGGTTGCCAGGCGAAATCCGGTAATGACCTCGTCAAAGATTAAAAGCGCGCCGTAGCGCGTTGTGATTTCCCGCAAAAAAGAGAGAAATCCATCCTGCGGCAGCACTACCCCCATATTTGCGGCTACCGGCTCTACGATCACCGCCGCGATTTCCTTCGGATATTTCAGAAAAAACCGCTCTACCGAATCCTTGTCATTGTACGAAGCGGTCAGCGTATTTTTCGTATAATCCAAAGGCACCCCCGCGCTGTCCGGTATGGAAGCCGTCAGCGCGCCGGAGCCCGCCTTTACCAGCAGGCCGTCGGAATGCCCGTGGTAGCACCCAATAAATTTCAATATTTTATCCCGCTTCGTATAGCCCCTGGCAACCCGCAGCGCGCTCATAACCGCCTCGGTGCCGGAACTGACCAGGCGGCTTACCTCGATGGACGGAACCATTTTTTCAATCAGCTTTGCAAGCTCCACCTCCCGTGCGGTCGGCGCGCCAAAGGTAAGCCCGTATGTACAGGCTTCCCGCACCTTTTCCACTACGCGGGGGTTGGCGTGCCCCAGAATCCCCGGCCCCCAGGAGCATACGTAGTCAATCATTTCATTTCCGTCCACGTCTACAATTTTATCCCCATAAGCGGACGCGATAAACCGCGGCGTGCGCCCCACCGCCCCAAACGCCCGCACCGGGCTGTTTACGCCCCCTGGAATATAGCGCCTGGCTTCTTCAAACAACTTTTTTGATTTCGTATCCATATGCTGCCCTTCTTTTTTTGTTTTCTTTTGATTTTCTTTGTTTTCCTTTGCTACTCCGCTTCCTTCAGCCACCGCGCCACATCCAGCGCATGATACGTGATCACCAGATCCGCCCCGGCGCGCTTTAGCCCTGTCATAATCTCCATAACGACTTTTTTTTCATCGATCCACCCGTTTGCCGCGGCCGCTTTTACCATGGAGTATTCGCCGCTTACGTTATACGCCGCAATCGGCAGCTTACAAAACGAACGTATATCCTTTATCACATCCATATAACAGGCCGCAGGCTTTGCGATGATCATATCCGCCCCTTCTAAAATATCCTGCTCCACCTCCCGCAAAGCCTCCCGCCCGTTGGCAGGATCCATCTGGTAGGTTTTGCGGTCCCCAAACCCAGGGGCGGAATGCGCCGCATCCCGAAACGGCCCATAAAACGCGGAGGCAAATTTCGCGCTGTACGCCATGACCGGGGTATAAAGGAACCCGTTTTCATCCAGGGCCGCCCGAATTGCGCCCACCCGTTTATCCATCATATCGCTTGGCGCGATCACATCCGCCCCGGCCCGCGCATAGCTTACCGCGGTTTTTGCAAGAAGCGGCAGCGTTTCGTCATTTAATATCACACCGTCCTTTACAAGCCCGCAATGCCCGTGGGACGTATATTCGCAAAGGCATACATCCGCGATCACAAGTAAATTTTTATACTTTTCATTTGTTTTGATAAAACGGATGGCCTGCTGCACAATCCCCCCGTCATCGTAGGCGCCGCTGCCCCATTCATCCTTATGCTTTGGTATGCCAAACAATAAAAGCGCAGGCACACCCACGTCCGTCACCCGGTCTAATTCTTCTGATAAACGGTCAATGGAATACTGGCAGATACCCGGCATAGAAGCCACCGAGTTGCGGATGTCCTGCCCTTCCGCCACAAATACCGGATAAATCAGATCCGAAACCTGTATGCGGTTTTCCCGCACCATATCCCTTAATACGGCATTCATCCGAAGCCGCCTTGTACGTTCCATATAAATCCTTCCTTTCTAAAAAATACCGCACTACAAATTTTCCGCGCATCTTTCCAAGATCCGCCCGATTTCTTCTTCCGCAGGAACCCTGTCCAGCTCTATGCTAAGACGCAAGATTTCCTGATAAATCCGCTTTGCCGCGCGCCTTGTCTGCGGGCGCTGCTGCACGGTTTTCCTTAATTCCCCTAAGCAGCGTGAAACCTCCCCAAGCTGCGCCGTCATCACAGGGCGCATCTGTTCTTTTAAGTATTGTGTGACCACAGGGCTCTGGCCGCTGCTGGAAAACGCGCAGACAACCTCCCCTTCTTTTAAATACGCCGGGAAAAAAAAGCTGCAATCCTTAGGGCTGTCCACCACGTTAAGCGGAATCTTCTCCCTCCTGCACGCCTGGCTTAATATCCGGTTGCATTCGCTGTCCCCAGTGGCTGCGACTACAAGCCGCTGCCCCTTTATATCCCCTTCCTCAAGCATCTTGGTGCGGCAGATTACCCCTTCCATCCCAAAAAGCTCCGGCAGGATATCCGGCGCCACTACCGTAACCTGCGCCCCAAAATCCAGCAATACCTTTACCTTATGCAGCGCCACCTGCCCGCCCCCGACCACCAGGCACGGCATGTCTTTCAATTCCACAAGCATCGGAAAACAGGCCATCTTTTCACCTCTTATCAATTCTTTCCAAAATTTTATGTATATCTCTTTTTTACCATATAATTCAGTATACCGCCAATTACAATAATTGCAAAGGCTACAAATAAAACCCGTTTTGCCGCTTCCTGGGGCAGCTCGCTTTTCTCCCCTATGGTGTCTTTATAAAATATAAAGCGGTAATTGATCTCAATCGGGCTTCCCATCGCCGTAGTATCCGCAACCGCCTCCATCGGCGCATCCCAGACAAGCGCCGGTATCTCAAAAACAGAGTTCATCCCTTCCCCGCTCTGGTTTTCATAGCGGACGCCGTCTACGATCATATAATCATAATTGGGGCTGCTCCACTGGATACGGGCATAAGGCGTTCCATTTTTTACCGTGAGTACGGTGGGCGACGTTACAGAAGCTTTTCCGCTGCCGCCGCTTAAATCCACCGATACGCTGTATTCCCCGTCTTTCATGCCCCCGTCCGCGCCGCTTTTTGCATAAGCGCGGCTGGGTATAAAGAAGAATACCAAAAATATGAGCGCTGCCTTTACCCACAATCCCCGTAATGCATCCCATGTTTTTACGCTGCGCTTCATTTCTGCCCCCATAGTTCTACATTCTATCAAAGTTTTTTGAACCCATCAAAGATTCTGCTTTTCTTCTAAGGCTCTGCTCCCCATCAAAGATTCTGCTTCCGGTATACAAACCATAACCCGGCTGCTGTCAAAGCGGATAAATAAGCCAGTAATACGAAAATCCCGGACGCATCCCATGCTTCTCCGTACGCGATGGAGCGCACAATGCCGCTTGTTTCAGATAACGGCAGTATCCCAATGGCCCCCCGCAGCCCCTTTGGCATATTTTCCGTAGAAAAAAAGGTATTGCATAAATACGCCATCGGCATGATCAGGTAATTGGAAAATCTGGGCACATCCGCATGGTTCCTGGCTAAAAAGGACACCACTACGCCAAGGGCGGAAAACACGGCTCCATTTAAAAACAATACCAAAAAAGAAACCCCGTTAAAAATAAGCCCCGTATGGATTGGCCATACCAGCAGCAGAATCACCCCGCCCGCATACAGCCCCCGAAGGGAGCCGGCAAGTATCTGCCCCGCCATAAACTGCCAGAGCGGCGTCGGTGAGATCATCACCTGGTCAAAGGCTTTTTCATACAGCCTTTGGACATTTAAGTTTTGCGCTATGGCGTTAAAGCTGCCGTTCATCGTAGTCAACGCCACCACCCCCGGTATCAGGTAATGCAAATACGGCTTCCCGTGGGACACGGTCTGAACCCCCAGCCCGAAAACCAGAAGGTACATAAGCGGCGCGATCATAGCCGCCAATGTGATCTTATAAAAATCCCTGCGAAATTCCACCCATTTTTCCCATAAAATTGTAATTATCCCCATGTTTTTCCATCGGCCCCATCTTTTTTCGCGCGTTCAATGAACACATCCTCTAACGTCGTCCCCCGAAGCTGCATCTTAGCTGTGGTGTGCGAGGCATATTCCAAAGCTTCTTCTTTTGTATGAAAATAACGGGTTTTCGTCTCTCCCTGGGCTGTTTCATCTACGGCAAACGGCCCTAGGGAAGCGATGAAATTTTTCGGGGCGTCGATCTCCTTTTCCCCGATCCGCCCGTGGGCCATCATCGCGACCCTGCCGCACAAATTTTCCGCCTCTTCCATATAATGGGTCGTAAGCAGGATCGTCAGATTCTTTTCATTCAACCGCTTTAACAGCCCCCACATCTGCCGCCTGGAAACCGCGTCCATGCCCGCCGTAGGCTCGTCTAAAAGCAGGATTTCCGGCCCGGTCAGAAGCGCGCGGCATACCATCAGCTTGCGCTTCATGCCGCCGGACAGCTTGCGGACGGTTTTTTTGCGGTGTCTTTCCAGCCCGCAAAATTCCAGCAGTTCTTCGCTTTTTCGCCGGATTTCTTTTTTCGGCATATAATACAGCCTGCCCTGGTATTCCATAATTTCATCCATATTCATATCCTGGCGCATGGAATATTCCTGTGTAATGACGCTTAGCTTGCGCTTTAAATCTGTGCGCTTTCGCGTAAGCAGCTCCCCGTCAATATATATTTCCCCGCTGGTAGGCAAAAGGAGGGTAGAAAGCATCCCAATCGTAGTCGTCTTACCCGCCCCGTTTAACCCCAGCAGCCCAAAAAACTCCCCGGTTTCGATTGTCAGATTCACGGAATCCACCGCCGTAAACGCGCCAAATTTTTTCGTAATATTTCTAAGGGCGATCATAGACAGCCTGCTTCCCGGTCTTCTTCCCGATCTTCTTCCCGATCTTCTCCTTTGGAAATAATCAGGGAATAATACCCGGCTGTGTCCGGTATTTCGTCCACATGCATATAAACCTGCTCGCTGCTTGTCCCGCAGTTTTCGATCATCACCGCGTCGCGCCCGCTTTTTTTCAAAATCTCTTTCACCTGCCCCATTTTGCTGCCGGATTTCATTAAAACGCAGGTGCCGGAGTCTGGCAGCGTTTCCGACAGCATATGGACAGCCGGGAAAATATGAACCTGTTCATTCCAGATGGCAAGGGGCATATTCATCCGCGCCGCAGCCGCGCAAAAGGATGGTATCCCGCTGACAAGCTGCGTGGAATACCCGTCTTTTTCCACGATCTGCTGGATATAGGCAAACGTAGAGTAAACCGAAGAATCTCCAAGCGTAAGGAATACCACATTTTTGCCCTGCTCCAAATACGATTCCACAAGCTTTGCCCCCTGCCTGTGGCATCTTGCCTGCTCTTTTTTATCATGGGTCATAGGCATATATACCGCAAGGAGCTGCTTTTTTGCCAGCTCCGGGACTGCTGCCGATGCGATTTTATATGCCACGGTTTCTTTTGGGCTGTTTCCCGGCAAAGCGACCACATCGTTTTCCCGGATCAGCTTTACCGCCTTTAACGTCATAAGCTCCGGGTCGCCAGGGCCGACCCCTACCCCATATAAAATTCCATACTTCATGCGCTATCCTCTTTTCCATCGTTTTTTGTATACCCGTTTTCCAGCGTATGCTTATACCGCGCCGCTTTTCCCAAAAATGACTGCGCAAACGCCGGATTGGACGGATAATATAAATGCGGGAAGCCCATCCAGCGGTTTTCATCCGTGATCACGCAAGGATACTCCTTCCCCGTGGCGGGCTTTACGGCGGTAACCCCCGCCCCGTTCATCGTGCTGTCATAATAGTGAAATTCATGCCCCTTAATATATGCCCCCGGAGGCAGGAAATTATTTTGCTTCTCCCGCATCGTTACATACCCAAAGCGCGTCAGCTTTCCGGTATAAAAACAGTCCGCAGGGATTACGCCGCACATCTCATAGCGGCCTCCATCCTGGTCAGTCAATGCTTCATGCAGATACATAAACCCCCCGCATTCCGCCACAATCGGCATCCCCTGCTTTGCCGCGGCTTTCACCGCCCTGCGCATCCGTCCGTTTTCGCTTAGCCGCTTAGCGTACAGCTCCGGGTATCCGCCGCCTAACAATAAAGCGTGGCACCCTTTTGGCAGTTCTTTATCGAAAAGGGGCGAAAAATACCGGATCGCCGCGCCGTTTTCTTCCAGCAGGCGTATATTATCTTCATAATAAAAACAAAACGCTTCGTCCCTTGCCACCGCAAGCGCAACCTCCGCTTCCCGCTTGCGCCAAACATGCGGCGTATCAATGCCTGGCCACGGCGCCGTCCCGCAGGCATCCGTTTTTAAACATCCTCCAAGCTCCTGCGCCTGCTCCGCTATGGAAACCAGCTCTTTTAGAGAAACATTCTTTTTCAATTCTTCCGCCGCCATACGAAGCTTTTCTTGTATGTCATGCAGCTCATCCGGCAAAACCAGCCCCAGGTGGCGGCAGTCCATACGGCATTCCTCCTTTTGCGGCAAAAATCCCGCGACGGTAAGCTTTAGCTCCGCCTCTATAAGCGGCTTTATCATCTCATAATATCCCCTGGATACCTTGTTTAAGATGACCCCTTTTATTAAATGATGTTTATCATATAAAAGAAACCCCGCCAGCATCGGGATAACCGAGCGGCCCATCCCTTTTGCGTCTATTACAAGCACAATCGGGGTTTTCGTCACCTTTGCCAGATGGTAGGAGGAGCCTTCCTCCCGGATTCCCCCAAGCCCGTCGTAAAGCCCCATTACGCCTTCCAAAACCGCAATATCGGCCCCCGCGCCATGGTTCAAAAAAAGCTCCCGCGTCCCATCTTCCCCTGTAAAAAAGGTATCCAGGTTTTTGGACGGGACTTTCAGCGCCTTTTCATGAAACATTGGGTCAATATAATCCGGGCCGCATTTAAAAGAAACCGCCTGGCGGCCCTCATCCTTTAACGTCTGTAAAAAGGCGCAGGTAACCGTCGTTTTCCCGCTGCCGCTTTTGGGCGCGGCTATCATTATCCTGTTTATTTTCACGCAGCCTCTATTCCTCCTTACAAAACGTAAACGCACAGATCCAAACCGGGTTTTCCGACCGCACCAGATGGTAATCCCCGGCTTCCCTTGCCCTGCTTACCTGTAGCTGTACGGCCTGCGCGTCCTTTATCCGGCCCGATGTTTTGGCAAAATATAAGATTTCCTTGATTTCACACACCGTCTCCATACTGACCGCGTTTATGACAACCCGCATTTTTGGATTTCTGTTATAAAGCGCGGTTAATATCTCTTTTAACCTGCCGCCGCTGCCCCCTACCAGCGCATGGGTTGGGGCCGGCAGCCCGGGAAACGCTTCCAGCGCTTTTTGCGCAACAACCTGAATATTCGAAAGCCCGGCTTTTTTTCTGTTTTGCTCTATTAATGAAACGGCTTCCTTTTTCCGCTCTATGGCGTACACCTGTATATCGTCCGACAGGGCCGCTATTTCCACGGCGATGGAGCCTGTGCCGCTGCCAATGTCGTAAACCACCGCACCGTCCCGCAGCTTAAGCTTACATATACTGACCTCCCGCACCTCCTCCTTGGTCATGGGAACCTTATCCCGGATAAACCAGCTGTCCGGCAAGCCGTGGGTTAATTCCCTTCCCGCCGCGGACGGGTTTTTGACCAGGCAGGTGTACAGCCCTTCCTCCCTAAGCCCACGGCATTCCAACGGGGTATGGGTTTCGATACGCTGGCTTTCGTAAGAAAGCTGGTAGCCGGTTACGACCTCACAATCCGAAAGCCCCGCCAAAAGCAGCTCCTCCCCAATCCGGTTCACATCCGCGACGCCGGAGGTAAGCAAAAAGGTTTTGGAGTTCGCCCTTACCTTTTTTGCAAGGTTGCATATTTTTTTCCCGTGCAGGCTGTAAACGGCGGCATCCTGATAGCTTTCCCCGACGCGCGCCGCCAGATACGCCACAGAGGATATGCCGGGCAGCATCCGCACACGGGCCCGCAGCCCGCCCTGGCGGATCTCTTTTTCCAAAGCGTCGTATACAGGCTTCGCGCCGCTGTAAAACCCGCTGTCCCCGGAAAATAATACGGCGGCTTTTTTTATCCTTTCCGGGTTTTCCTTTTGGGATTCCTTTAAATAAGGGATGATCTGCCCCGCAAGGTAATACGGCAGCTTTTCCGCCCCGGCAGGCATCCGCTCCAAAAGCCTTGGGGCGCCAAACAAAAGATCCGCTTCCCGCACTGCCTGCTCCACCTCTATCGTAAGGCTGCCCCTGTCCCCCATGCCAACGCCCGCTAACGAAATCTCCATAAAAAACTCCTGAACGCCGCCTGACGGTTCCGTGTCCGCAGGTAAAATGCGTTTTCCGCAAATCCCTTCCAGCTTCCCGCAGACCTCCGCAAAGGAATATCCTTTTGTTTCCTGCGGCCGTCCGATCACAAACGCCTGCACCCCCGCGTTTTTTGCGGCTGTAAGCTTTTGTGGGAATCCGCCGTTTGCGCCGCTGTCTTTTGTCACCATGCAGGAAATGTCAAACTGGCGGAAAACCGCTTCGTTCATCTCCACGGAAAACGGCCCCTGCATGGCGATGACCCGTTTTCCGAAAATGCCCTGTTTTTCACACAGCAAAATGCTCTCGGCGCTTGGCAGCGCCCGGACATACAGCCGCTCCTTTAGCAGCGGGCGGGCGCTGTAGGATGCTAATTCCTTGCTTCCGATGGCCAGCAGGATATTCCCGCTGGTATGCTCTAGGGCCGCTGCGCAGGCTTCGTTCGTATGAAAATAGGTAACGCCTTCTTCTTTATTATCTTCTTTATCCTTTTTTTCTTCCGCTGACTGCCCCTGCCCTGCGTCCCGCAGCAGCCGTAAATATGGAATTTTCCTATGAGAATGATCTAAAATTCGCTCTAAAATCCGGGAATGCTCCAAAACCGATTCGTCCCTGACGGATTCCTGTAAGCCCTCCAACGCCGCCTTAATCGTTGCCGTAACCTCTCTGGCATAGGGGTGCGTAGCGTCCACCACCGCGGCATACCGCCCGGTTCCCATCAGGCTTTCCATCTCCTGACGGCCCATCCTCCCCTGGCGCACGTTTGCATATGGGGAATGGGAAAGCGCCATTTCCCCGTATTCCGTGGCTACGCAGACGGTATGCGGGATTTTTGCGGCTGACAGGCATTCTGACAGCTTCCTTCCCTCAGTTGTCCCCGCAAACAGCAATATCTCCTTCAACCCGGTACCCCCGTTTCGTAATAAGCTTTCCGTTTCGGATTTCCGAGCCGGAATTTCCGATAAATACAGTTGTGAACATATTGACCCTGGCGCTTTTTAGCTCCTCCAGCGTACATACGGCCGCTTTCGTCCCTTCCCGCCCGATATTTTCCACGTAACCGCAGGCCCGCCCCGGCTCTATGACGCGCAGCAATATGCCGCAGGCCCGCTCCAGATAATCTTTCCTTTTATGGCTGGACGGGTTATACAGCGCGATCGCAAAATCCCCCTCCGCCGCGGCCAGAAGCCTTTTTTCAATGATTTCCCAGGGCGTTAACAGGTCGCTTAAGCTGATGACGCAAAAATCGTGGTTTAACGGCGCGCCTAAGACCGCGGCGCCGCTGTTTGCCGCGGTCACCCCGGGGATTACCGCCAGCTCTATATCCGGATAGCCTTTTCCAATCTCGTACATCAAAGAAGCCATCCCATACACCCCGGCATCCCCGCTGCATACAAGCGCGGTTTTTTTCCCTTTCCGCGCCTGTGCAAAGCAAAGCCTGCACCGTTCTTCCTCCTGCCGCATGGACGTGGAAATAAGCTCCTTTCCCTGAAACCTCCTGCCCAGCAAATCCAGATATACGGTATATCCGATAATGACATCCGCATTCTCCAGCGCGTTTACCGCCTCCGCCGTCATCATTTCCTCTTTCCCCGGCCCCATTCCTACAATATAAATCTTATTCCCCATAAAAACATACCTTCCATTCCCGTTTTGCGATGGCGAGCGTCATCCCGTTTTCCGCCTGTTTATGCAGGAGGAGGCAGCCGCCGGATTCCCCGCAGGCTTTTACCGCCGCCCTTTCGCATACATTTCCGACCCCCACCTGCCCTTTTACAAACGCGGACTCCAAAAACTCCCCATCTACGCTTTTTAGCTCCTGCGCCGTATAGGTCAAAAACGGCGCCCGGTTTCTCCGGCTCCACTCCAAAAGCCCCGGCTCCCCCTTTTTTTGTACGATCGAAGCGATTGCATATATCTGCCACGCTTGGATGCCAAGCATGTCCAGGCGCTTACGGATAAACGCGTCCAGCTCCCCATAGCTTTTTCCCTTCCGGCATCCCACCCCAAGCACATACCGCTTTGGTTTTAGCAGGACTGCGGCGGCAAAGGGTTTTTGTTCGGATGTAACCACAATATCCACAGGTTCAGCCGGCGGGTAAGGCACAAGCCGCACCCCTTTCGGCAGAACGCCTCCGAAACGCCCTGTTTCGATATGACCTGCTTCAAAATGCCCTGTTTCGATATGGCCTGTTTCAATCGAAACCGTAACCTCCATTCCTGCCAGTATTTTGGATGAAACCTTTACAATCCCCTCTTTATTTTCCATCCAAAGCCCGTTTTGCTTCGCAAACAGATCCACCGCAAATTTCCGGTTCAGATCCGTCGCTGTCGTAATCACAGGCGCGGCCCCTGTTTTTTCGGCCAGATACAGCGCCAGTTCATTGGCTCCCCCCATATGACCGGATAATACCGGAATCACATACCGCCCCTGCTCATCCATCACCAGCACAGGCGCATCCTGCAACTTATCCGTTACAAAAGGCGCGATGGAACGGACTGCAATCCCGCAGGCCCCGATAAATAACAGCGCGCTTTTCTCCCGCATCCGCTCCCCCGCCCACTGGGCGGCAGGGGTTTTAACCGGTATCCCAAACCGGCTGTCTTTAATACACTCCCGGCATTTCGTATATATAAAAATGCCCTCCTGCTCCTGCCCCAGTATTTGCGCAAGCCGCTTTGCAAGCCGCGCCCCGTTTTGGGTAAAGCTGATGACGCTTAGCCCGTACCAGTTTTGCGGCTTCATTGCCTGGCCTCCCGAAACCCGGTGGAAAAATCCGCGGCGTACAGCCTGGATTTTTCATAATGCTGATGCGCTACGGCCTCCCCCACCAGTATGAGCGCGGTTGCGGTAATATGATGCTCCACCGACACCGGATACAGCGTGCCAACGGTGCAGATATACGCTTCCTCCTGCGGCCATGTGGCTTTATAGACCAGCGCGGCGGGCGTTGTCTCTTTGTAGCCGCCTTCAATTAACCGCCTGCTTAATTCCCCGATCATGCCGGCGCTTAAATAAACCGCCATCGAAGCCTGGTGGGCGGCAAGGCTTTCGATTTTTTCCTTTTCCGGCACCTTTGTCCTGCCCTCCATCCTCGTAATAATAAGTGTCTGGGAAATGCCTGGCAGGGTATATTCCAGGTTCAGGGAAGCCGCCGCCCCAAAGCAGGCGCTTACGCCCGGACAGCTTTCATAAGGGATGCCGGACCGCTCCAGCTCGTCCATCTGCTCTCTGACTGCGCCGTATATGCTTGGCTCCCCGGTATGGAGCCGCACCACCTCTTTCCCTTCCCTGTGCGCCCGGTTCATAACCTGTATGACCTCTTCCAGCGTCATTTTCGCGCTGTTATGTATTTCGCAGGACTCTTTTGCATAAGACAGCAGGTCAGGATTCACCAAAGAGCCTGCATAGATGACCACGTCCGCCTGCCGCAGCAGACGCATCCCCCGTACTGTGATCAAATCCACTGCGCCTGTTCCTGCCCCAACAAAGTAAACCATTTTTCCGCCCCCCTGCTCTTTGCCAGTTCTCCGTATCCGCTGGCGTATAAAATACAATCCATTTCCATCCTGCCCTTTGCCCGGTATTCCATATAATCGCAAATGCGTGTTACGACCCGCTCCATAACCGGGCCAAGCTTCCCGCTTTTTTCTAAGATCAAAACCGCTTCCTCCGTCGATACACAGTCCAGTATGGCATTTACCAGGCTTACGTCCACCCCTTCTTTTATGGAAAATGCCGCAAGCAGCTCCATCCTGGCATCCGCTTCCCTGGAATGGGTATTCATAATCCCTCCGGCTACCTTGATCAGCTTTCCGATATGCCCGGTCAAAAGCATGTTCCGATACCCGAGCTCCGCCGCCATATCAATCGTCTCTCCGATAAAGTTGCTGCACTTTATGCTCCGCTCCAGGTCGTAGCCATATGCTTCCTTCATAAAATCCTGCCCGTAATTGCCCGGCGACACCGCCACATAATGATATCCGTATGTCCGGCGCTGCCGCAGCTCCAGCCGGATGGTTGTTAACAATGCCTGGCTGCTCATAGGCTCTACCACGCCGCTTGTGCCTAATATGGAAATCCCGCCCACAATCCCAAGCCTGGGGTTGTAGGTGCGTCTGCCAATCTCCTCCCCCCGAGGCGCGTATATTTCGATTTTTAAGCTTCCATCATAGCCTGCCGCCACACACGCTTCCAGCGCTTCTTTTTGTATCATTTCCCTTGGGACATGGTTGATGGCGGCATTTCCAACGGGCTGGTCAAGTCCGGGCCTTGTCACCCTGCCGATGCCCTGCCCGCCTTCTATCATAATCTTTCCTGCACCTGTATCTTCCTCATTTAAATAGGAAGCTTTTGCGTAGATCAAAAGTCCGGTGGTAATATCCGGGTCGTCCCCGCCGTCTTTTTCTACCGCACAGCTTACTTCGCGCTCACCTCGGCAAATATCCTTAAGCTTTGCCTGATAGCGCATCCCTTTTGGCGTATTTATGGAAATTTCCGTCTTTTCCCGCCCGGTCAGCAGCATAAACGCCGCCGCCTTTGCCGCCGCTGCCGCGCAGCTTCCGGTTGTAAAGCCATATCGCATTTTTTAAACCTCATAGTTGGTAGAGCGCCGCATTGCAGATAGCCGCGGCTATATTGCTGCCGCCTTTCCGCCCCCGGTTTACAATATACGGGATATCCATCTCCATAATAAGCTCCTTTGACGCTTCCACATTCACAAACCCCACCGGAACGCCTATAATAAACCCGGGCCTCCAGCCGTTTCCCCCGGCGCGTTCCATACAAAGCTCATATAATTTGATCAGGGCCGTGGGTGCGTTTCCGATCGCAAATATTACCGGTTTTGAGATCTTTGCCGCCCGCTCCATGCTGACCGCCGCCCGGGTCGTATTGCGCTGTTTTGCCAAACTTATGGTTTCCTCCTCCGCCATAAAACAGTGCGCTTTTCCGCCAAATCGGGCAAGGGAATTTTTATTAATCCCCGCAAGCGCCATATTCGTATCCGTCACAATATCAGCCCCGGCTTTTAACAGCCGCTTTAGCTCCCAAACCGCCCCCTTGGAAAAGCACAGCGTCTTTGCGTAATCAAAATCCGCGCTCGTATGGATAGCCCGTTTTACGATGGCTTCCTCCTCCTTTTTTAGTGCAATGCCCCGCTGCGACAGCTCTTCGCCGATTATTTCAAAGCTGCGCGCTTCTATTTCCTGGGGCTGTAAATATTCTATTTTCGGATGTCCCGTTTTTCCTTCTATCTTCACAATATCCTCGCTTACATTTACAGATTTTCCAATAATATTTCATTCTCTTTCCTGCTTTTCACGGCAATCCGGTAAAATCCTTCCCCAAGCCCTCTGAAATTTGCGCAGTCCCGGATTAAAATCCCCTTTTCCAGCAGCCGCCCGTAAAGCGGCGCGTCGCTGTAAAACAAGATAAAGTTCGCGCTGGATGGAACTGCCAAAAACCCTTTGCGCCGCAGCCCTTCCTCCAAAAAACGCCGTTCTTTTTCTATAAACCCCGGTGTCTCCCGTAAGAAATCCGCCTGCCCCGCACAGGCGCAGCCCGCTTCCTGCGCAAAACAGGAAATATTCCATTCCGGAAGCTGGGCTGCGATTTTCCCGCGGATTTTTTCGTCTTTACAGACCATATATCCCAACCGCACCCCCGGTATGGAAAATATTTTTGTAAACGCCCGTATGATAATCAAATTTTCAAACTCCGCTGCCGCAGGCAAAAACGAATGCGCTCCGGCGCAAAACTCTATAAAGCATTCGTCCAATACCACAAAAATCCCCAGCTCCCGGCACCTTGCAAAAAGCCCCTTTGCTGTCCCAGGCTCCAAAAGAACCCCGGTGGGGTTGTTGGGATTTGCCAGAAATACCATTCCCACGCCCTCTGTCAGCATCCCTTTAAAATCCTGCCCCACGCTAAACCCGCATTCCTGCCGCAGCCTGTAATAAACCGGCTGCGCCCCCGCCGCTTTTGCGGCGTATTCATAGCCATAAAACGACGGAACCGGGATAACCGCCTGTTTTGCCCCTATACCGTGGGCCGCCGCCATAAGAAGCTCGGAGGCGCCGTTTCCAAAAAGCAGCCAATCTTTTGGCACGGAAAGCATACCGGAAACCGCCTGTTTTAATTTTTCCGCTTTGATATCGGGATACTGCCCGCAAAGCCCCACGGCCCGGTGCAGCGCTTCTTCTACGCCCCTTGGCTTTAACGGATTCAGGTTTACCGAAAAATCATACCTTACCTGATTGCGGTAAATATCCCCGCCGTGCACTTCCATATGTATAGCCCTCTCCTGTTTATTTTTCATAGCAATACAAGCCCAAACGCCGCCATCCCAAGCAGGCACAGGCACTCGCAAAGCCACGCCGTACGGTACAAAAGGCGGTTGGCGCGCCGGATATCTTCATATTCCACATTCCGCAGCGCGTCCCCGATATAGGGCTTTCTTACAACCTTTCCAAAATAGCGGGCATCCCCCGCAAGCCGTATCCCAAGCGCCCCGGCGCATACCGACTCTGTCTGCGCGGAGTTTGGGCTTTGATGGTTCCTCCTGTCCCTCCGATATACCTCCCAGGCGCGCTTTGCGCAAAACTGCCCATCCGGCGGCATACAGCAAAGGATCATAAGATACGCGCTTACCCTTGCGGGAATATAATTCAATACGTCATCCAGCTTTGCCGCCGCCCTGCCAAAATACAAATACCGCTCGTTTTTATACCCGATCATGGAATCCATCGTATTCACAGCCTTATAAAAAAATCCAAGCACAGGGCCTCCCGCCGCCAGATAAAGCATCGGGGCGATCACGCCGTCCGAGGTGTTTTCCGCCACGGTTTCAACCGCCGCTTTTGCAACCCCTTCTTCCCCTAGGCATTGGGTGTCCCTGCCTACGATCATGGAAACCGCAAGCCGGGCCTTTTCCATATCGCCGGATTTCAGACACTTGTATACTTTCATGCTTTCCGATTTCAGGCTTTTTACGGCAAGCATCTGGTAAGTCATGACGCACTCCGCAGCAAGCCCCGCATACGGGTGTAGCCAATATGCCAGGGCCAGCAGGAAAAACGCAAAGGCTGTCACACATACAAGCACAAAAACCGCCAGCCCCGCGCCCTGCAAAAGCTCCCTACGGTTTGCCCGCGCCTTATCGCCTGCCCCATTTGCGCCATCCCTGCCGGGCTGAAGGCTGCGGATTCTTTTTTCACCCCCGGCAATCAGCTTCCCGATCAGACGCACCGGATGCGGCATACCGTAAGGATCCCCCAGCAGCAGATCCAGCAAAAACCCCAGGAAAAAAGCCGCCATATGGTATCTATAGTATGTGAAATACATAAAAACCAGCCCTCTCATAATTTTGCCTCTGCCCTTATCTGAATGCTGTCGGCCATCCGGCTGTTTCCTGTTTGCGCATCCATTGCCCCAAGCCACGTTAGCGTGCAAAGATATCCCCCGCCATTGGATACCTGCCCTTTATAGTATTCCATCCCGCCAAAAGCGTACAGCAGCGCCATGATCGTACCGCCATGGACGACTGCCGCCGCCTGTGCAGGCGATCTTTTGCATAGTTTAACCAGCCCCTTTTTACACCGTGACACAAAATCTTCCCGGCTTTCGCCCCCTGGAAAGGCAAGGGCTCCGCCGCTGTCTATCCACGCCTGATAACGCGCGTCCCCGTTTAATTCCTCAAAATTTTTATTTTCAAACTCCCCAAAGTCCATCTCCCTCCATTCCGGCACATATACCGGGGATATCGATGGATAGAGTATGCCTGCCGTTTCCACGCACCGTTTCATAGGGCTTACAAACACCGCGTCTGCCTTGGGATAACGGCCCCGGGCTTTGTAAGTTAACAATTCCCGCCGTCCCCGTTCTGACAGCGCTTCATCCGTTTTCCCCAAATACCGGCGCTCCTCATTCGCCTTTGTGGCGCCGTGGCGGATCAGGGCGAGGGTTATTTGATTTTCTGCCCGATTCCGCATATGACGCGCTCCACCCCCTCCGCTTTTTGGGCAAGCCGTATCAAAAGCCTGCCGGCTTGTTCCCGGTATTCCCTTTCAAAAGAATCCGCCGGGACAATCCCATTTCCCACCTCGTCGCTGATAATGACGCAGTTTTTACAGCGCTCCAAAAATGCGTCCAGCTCCTTTTGCGGGCATCCGCCGCGGGACATGCATTCCCTCACCCATTGGTGGAAACGGTTTATTACCACGCACCCGCCGGACTCCATTTTCAAAATCTCCTGCTTATCCGGCAATGCCGCGTCCCACACGTTACCTTCCTTTAGCTGATATTTGGACAATACATAGTCCAGCTTCCCCTGCGCAAACCCGCCTATTATTAATTTCATATCATACCCCTTTTAAATCATATCCGCCAGAAAAATCTGGACTGCCGCCGCCGTCACTACGACGCACCCCTCGCAAAGCAGCACAAAGCACCCGGATGTATCCCCATTGACGCCGCCAAACTCTTTCACGCTCCGGTAACGGTAATACCACAACGCCGCCCCCGCTGCAATAGACACCAGCAGCCCTGCCGCAAACGACCAGTAAACCAGCAGCCCGATACAGGCGGCGCTCTGCAAATACAAAGAGCCTTTTACGATTTTTTTATGGGAGCTGTCCGCAAAAAGGTACAGCATCCCGTCCTTTTTCGCCAGCGGGAACGAAACCACGCTAAGCCCGCAAAGGCAGCGGGATAAGAAAAATCCGCCGCAGACTACCTTCCATAGCGTCACGTCCTTTATTTCGGAAAACGCCCCCAGAAAAACCAGCCCGTATACCGCAAACGTAATGACCGCAAACGCCCCGATATGGGAATCCTTTAAAATCTCCAGCTTCCGCTCCTTGGAACCGTAAGAATGCAGCGCGTCCATCGTATCGATAAAACCATCTACATGAATGCCGCCGGTCAGCAATACCGGGATGGCCGCCCCCACCGCGGCATGGCATACCGCCCCGATATGAAAGCTGCCGCAAATCCAGCCCCAGGCATAAATACAGCCGCCAATCAGCCCCCCAATCCAGGGAAAAAAGCAGAAAATGTATTTCATGTCCTCTTCCTTCCATGGAAACTGGGGCACCGGAATCTTGGAATACATTGCGGCTGCTATAAAAAAAGATTTCACTGCCCGCATTTTTATCCTCCGCCTATTTTATACGCACAGGTTCTCCCGCTACAACCTCCACTACCCGCTGCGCCGCCGCCGCAAGGAGCCGGTTCGCCCTGCCCATTGCGCGGATATATTTCATCGTCGCCTCATCATACATAATGCCGTCTTCAAAAACGTTGTTGCTCACCACTATAAAATGGGTCACATTGTCCCGCAGCAGCAGGATTCCGTTTACAACCGCGTCCACCGCCTGTGCTTCTTCCAAAACCCCTTCCTGCGTAAACATCTCGTTTGCCATTAAATTAGAAACGCATTCCAGCAGTACGGCGCATCCCGGAGTTTCCATTTTTCCCAGCGCCCCCTGTATGCGGACGGGCTGTTCGATGGCGCGAAAGCCTTTCCCGGCCCGGAGCTTTTTATGCCGCGCCACCCTTTTTTTCCCTTCCTCGTCCAATACCCGCATCGTCGCCAGATAATACCGTTTCATGCCGTCTTTTGTAAGAGATGCCACGGCCTGTTCCGCATATGCGGATTTCCCGCTTCCGCCGCCCCCGATCACCAGCTCCATCATAGCCCAAACTACCCCCGCTTTTTATCATCAAAACCGCTCGTACTGCTCCACCTGGATGTCCGAAAAAGAAACCTTCCCCTGGTAAATACACAACGCCATATCTAACAGCGACAGCATCATCACGGCCCCGGTGCCTTCCCCCAGCGCCATATCCCCGTGGATAACCGGCTTTAGCCCCAGCGCTTTTAACAGCTTTTCCACCGCCGGCTCCTTCCCCTTATGGGAAGGTATCAGATACCGGGCCGTACCGGGTATCAAACGCTCCGCCAGCAGCGCCGCCACCATACTGATCACCCCGTCTAAGACAACCGGCATATGGAAAACGGCCCCGCCAATGCATACCCCCGCAAGCCCCGCGATATCCAGTCCGCCTACCGTCTGTAGCACCGTAAGCGGCTCCGCCTCATAAAGCCCGTACTTTGCAACCGACTCTGCGATGACCTGCTTTTTGCGCTCTAACTTTTCATCGCAAAGCCCCGCGCCCCTGCCAGTCACCTCCTGCGCTCTACAATACAGCAATGCCGCCGCAACCGCGCTGCTGGTAGTCGTATTCCCTATCCCCATCTCTCCGGTGGCGACGATCTGATACCCTTTCTTTTTGCAGTCCAAAACAAGCTCCATCCCGGCCATGACCGCGCGAAGGGCTTCCTGCTGCGTCATCGCAGGTTCTTTGTAAAAATTCCTGGCTCCCTTTCGCACTTTTTTGTCCAGCACACCCTCGATACGCTCTTCGCTGTTTATCCCGATGTCCACCGGAATCGTATCCGCGCCGATTGCCGCGGCCATTTTCCCTACGGAAGAAAACCCCTGGGCCATTTCCTTTGCCACCGCAAGCGTAACCTCCTGCCCGGTCTGGCTGACCCCTTCCTCCACCACTCCGTTATCCGCGCACATAATGATCACGGCCTTTTTACTAAGGCTTATATCTTCCGTGCCTAAAATCGCGCCGATCTGCGCGGTAATCCCTTCAAACCTGCCCATGCCGTCCAGCGGCTTGGCAATCCCGTCCCAGTTTTTTAATATTTTTTTATATACCGTTTCATCCGGCGCGTCCACCGCCAGCGCCTCAAACTCCTCTTTTGTGCCTTTATCCAATATGCGCTTCCCTAAGTATTCCATAAATCTCCCTCATGTCCAAATGCTGCGATAAAATATCCGCAAGCTTTTCATACTGCTTTTCTTTATAGTCCCTGTAATCCAAAACCCCGGCATGTTCCAGGGCAATCCCTTTTTTTTGCGCCAGCGCGCCCAAAAGCGCGCAGGCAATTTTTGCTTTGTCAAATACGCCGTGGACGTAGGTTCCGTATACATCCTTCGTCCCCCCGCTTACAAACACGGATTTTATGCTTTCATCCCCGGCCCCCTGCATGACGCTTTGCCCCATATGTATCTCATACCCTTCGTAGGAAAGCCCCGAAAGCCCGGAAAAGATACCCTCCATCCTATTCATAACCCCATTGGCCTGGCGGCGCACCTTTTCCCGGGTAAGCTCCGTTATCACCGGCAAAAGCCCTATCCCGTCTATGGAGCCTCCGGCTTCCACCTCTTTAGGGTCGGATATTTTAAGCCCAAGCATCTGATACCCGCCGCAGATGCCGCAGATGGGTATTTTACCCGCCAGGCCCTTTACCGCATCCTCCAGGCCGTTTTCCCGCATCCACCTTAAATCCTCCATCGTGTTTTTGCTGCCTGGTAAAAACAGGATATCCGGACAGCCCAACTCCCCCGCCGTGGCCACATAACGCACCGTCGCCTGCGGCATTTGTTCAAACACGTTAAAATCCGTAAAATTAGAGATTCTGGGATACCGGAGCACAGCAATATCGATCCCGCCCTTTTGGCGTTTTTCAAACCGTCCCGTCAGGCTGTCCTCGTCCTCTAATTCAATATCCATATAAGGCACTACCCCCGCCACCGGGACGCCACCCTTTTTTTCTAATATTTCAACGCCGCTGTCCAAAAGGGAACGGTCGCCCCGGAATTTGTTGATAATAAGCCCTTTTACCCTTGCCCGTTCTGATTCCGTCAAAAGCATCAGCGTCCCCAAAAGCTGCGCAAACACGCCGCCCCGGTCAATATCCCCTGCCAAAAGCACAGGGGCGTCTATCATTTCCGCAAGCCCCATATTGACAATGTCATTCTCCCGCAGGTTTACCTCCGCCGGGCTGCCCGCGCCTTCCACCACAATCACGTCCGCCATCCCCGCAAGCTTTCGGAACGCTTTTTTTATTTCCGGTATCAGGCTCTTTTTATAATGAAAATATTCCTTCGCGCCCATATTCCCGATGGACGTACCGTTTACAATGACCTGCGCCCCCGTATGGTTTGTGGGCTTTAACAACACCGGATTCATACAGCATAAAGGCTCGATTCCCGCCGCCTCCGCCTGCATCACCTGTGCCCGCCCCATTTCCAGCCCCTCTTTTGTAATAAAAGAATTGAGGGCCATATTCTGGGATTTAAACGGCGCCGCCGCATACCCGTCCCGTTTTAAAATTCTGCAAAGCCCCGCTGTCAAAAGGCTCTTTCCCACGCCGGACATCGTCCCCTGCACCATAATCACTTTTGCCATATCCCCACCTGCTTTACATATTCCAAAAACTTCTTATTTTTCAAAAACTCCCCGCCCTTCATATCATACAGCCGCTCAATAAAATCTGACGAAAACACCTCGGCGGGCGTGCCGTAGCGCTCTACGTATTCCCCTTTTAAGCACAGCAGCCTGTCCGATACGATTTTCGCAAGCTCCAGCTCGTGCAGGGACATAATGACCGTAAGCCCTTTTTTCTCCCGCATTTCCTGTAATATAAATAAAAATTCCAGCTTATAACGGATGTCCAGATAGGAAGTCGGCTCGTCCAATATGACGATCTCCGGTTCCTGGCAAATAGCCCTTGCAAGCATCACCCGCTGCTTCTGCCCGTCGCTGATTTTATCAAACTCACATTCCCCGATGCCCGCGGTATGGGTTAACTCCATCACCTCGTCCACGATCTCTTCGTCCTGCTTCGACAGATTTCCAAACCAGCCGGTATAAGGGTATCGCCCGGTAGCAACCACATCCCGGCATGTTTTCATTTCCGCTTTTACCTTTTGCGTAAGCACCACCGACATCTTTTTCGCAAGCTGCCCGGCCTTCATTTCAGACAGCGGCTCGTCTCCCAGATATGCCGCCCCGCCCATTAATGCAAGCTGCCCCGCTATGCTTTTTAATACCGTAGACTTCCCGGCCCCGTTTGGCCCGATCAGGCTTAAAATTTCCCCTTTTGGCAGCGCGACCTCGATTTCCTTTATCAGAGGTTTCTGCCCGTACCCTACGCACATTTTCTTTGTGGTAAAATAATAATTTTCCGTATTCATATATGCTGTTCTTTCCGTTTTTTTATCATAATCCAGAGCACTACAGGCGCCCCAAAAATCGCGGTCACCGTGCTGATGCTTAATTCTGTAGGCGCAAGCATGGTCTTTGCAAGCAGGTCGCAAAACAGGCAAAAGACGCTGCCCCCAAGAAAGCACGCCGGAATCATAAAAATCGGCTCCGCCGTATTCAAAAGCTTTTTTACCAGATGGGGCGCGGCAATGCCCACAAAGGAAACCGGGCCTGCAAACG
This sequence comes from uncultured Eubacterium sp., assembly GCA_947385775.1. Taxonomy (GTDB): domain Bacteria; phylum Bacillota; class Clostridia; order Lachnospirales; family Lachnospiraceae; genus Eubacterium_J. Next base: position 40,173 of record CANDMI010000023.1, read on the forward strand.
CCACGATACACGCCGATAAAACGCTGGAAAACAGCACAATGCACACCCGCAGCACACGGATATTGACCCCTACGCTTTTTGCATAGGCATCCCCGAGCTGATAGGCGCTAAGGGGCTTGGACATCAAAAACACCGCCAAAAACGTCACGCCTACCACCCCGGACATGACCGCTACATTTTCCCAGGACATGCCAGAAAAGCTGCCCCTGGACCAGTTGTGCAGGTTGATGATATCGGCGTCGTCCGCAAAGGTAATGACAAGCTCCGTAACCGCCGTACAGATGTAACCGATCATAACGCCGCTGACCACCAGCATGGACATATTCGGGACCCTGCGTGAAACTAATAAAACAAAGCCCATGGACAGCATCGCCCCCGCAAACGCGGCAAGTATCATAGCCGCCGACGTCACCCGTATCTGCCTGCCCATTAAGAAAACCATCACAAGCGCCACGACCATTTTTGCCCCGGAGGATATCCCAAGGACAAAGGGCCCGGCAATGGGATTATTAAAAAACGTCTGCAATAGATATCCCGCAAGCGCGAGCGACCCGCCCAATAAAAACGCAGCCGCGGCCCTTGGCAGGCGGATATCCCACAAAATCTTTACCGCCGTCTCCTCCCCCTTCCCGCCAAGCATCCCCGCTATTTCCGACAGGGAGATACGGATACTGCCGATACAGATATTCAGTACGAAAAAAACTGCCGCCCCGATTCCAAGAAAAATAAACGCCGCCAGATACCTGCCCTGTCTTTTTGCCATACCGCCTTTTACTGGCATCAAAAATGCCCCCCTTTTTATTACTTTTTACGTCTCGTTCTTCCGCCTGGCCTTTGCAACTTATCCCGCGGCAAAATTGAACGTTATTTCCTGACAGCCCCTATTTCAAACGAAAAAGATAGTGCATTCCGTCTTTTTTACCGTGAATCATCCTGTGAATATCATCCATCAAATAGCCGATGGACAACGACTGCTGGTACACATCGTTTGTGGTACACCAGACATTTCCTTCCTTCACCGCTTTAAAATCCGCCAGCAGCTTACATTTATCCAGCAATTCGTCCACGCCGGATACGCCGCCGTCAATGGAGCTGTTGTAAATCAAATAATCCGCATCCTTTGCCCCTGCGTAAAATTCCTCGATCTGCATATTCATCGTGGAGCGTTTTTCCTCCGCGTCCCCCAGCTTAGGAAATACATACCGCCCCCCTGCAAGCCCGATCATTTTGGGAATATAATCCGACGGCCGGCGTACCTGCGCCAGCCCGTTTGAGGTAATATAAAAAAACGCTACCGTCTTTTTTGTGTTTTCCTTGGCGCTAACCCGTTCCAGTATTTCCTGCTGCCCCGCGAATATTTTTTCCGCTTCTTTTTCCTTCCCAAGCAGCTCCCCATAAAACTTTACCCATTCCACCCGCCCTAGGGGATGAGATTCATAGCTGGAATAGTCTATTAGAACTGGTATCCCAAAATCAGCCAGCTTTTCGACTACCTCCGGGGTATGGGAGATCATCATGTTTTCAATCGCAAGCGGACAATTACTGGATACAATCATCTCATAATCCGGCATATTGTATTTTCCGGCATAGAGGATATCCCCCTTTTCCATCGCTTCTTTTGCTTCTTTAATATACCATCCATCCGCCTTTTGCCCAGAAAACCGAATCGTAGACAGCCCTCCCAGCTCACTGAACATATTCATCGCGGAGGACGCTACCAGATATATATTTTCCAGCGGACGCTTTAGCGTCACCACCTGCGTATTTTCCGCCAGCCCAAGCGCCTTTGCGGGATCCTCTGGCGCTTCCTTTCCCCGGGGCACGAGCAAAAACCGCGCGCCGTCCATAGAAGTAGAAAGCAGGGTATAGCCGCCCTGATAATAATCTACAGTAAAGTTTTTTGCGTAACGAAGCTCTAGGCTTTTTTCATAAACGAGCCCTCCCGCCCCTGCCTGCCCCTTTGGCTTTGCGCCAGCCGTATCCGCCGCTTTCTCAATTGACCCGGAATGGAAGGTCAGCGTATATTCCACTTCATGGGGCTTGCTCATTGCTACGGTATCTCCGATGACCTTTATCGGCTCATCCAGCTTTACGATTGGAAACTCAAACACACTGCCGCCTCCTACACTGGCCGGAAGGTATTTTTTCCCATCCACAAGCATATAATCATAATTCGGGCTGCTCCACTGCACCGTAGCCACGGCTTTTCCATCCGCTATCGTAACGGAAGCGGGAGACAGCAGCTTCGCCCTCCCGCTTCCGCCCTCAAATGTAAAATCCATGCGGTAATCGCCGTCGTCCAGCTCCTCTATGCTCATTTTCCCTGCCCCATCAGCGGTTTTGCCTTGTTCCCCATCTTCCAACGGAATCGGATTTGACACGGTCACCTTATGGTCGTACCATTTTCCCTTTGTCCCAACCAGCGCAAGGTCAAACGGTTCCCCGATCGCCGGAACCGGCACGTCAAAACCATATACCTCCTCCGTCATGCCGTCGCTGTATGTAACCGTATCCCCGCTGGGCATAAGCCACGCATCCTTATTGCCGGCCGCGTCTTTTGCAAGCCCGGGATAGAGGTTCACGATCCTTTTGGAGTTTAAGGAAATATGGATCGTCATATTTCCCCCCGCCACGGTAAGCGTCCCCTTGCCTTCGCAGGCTTCGCTTACATGGAACATGCCGCTGTCCGTATCAAATTCCGCAAGATATACGCCGTCTGAAAGCCCGGCGGAGCCTGGCTGTTTGTCCGCATCCGATGTTTGGGTGTTATCCGACTGTTTTGCCGCATCTGATGCACCGCCTGACGGCGCGCTTTCTCCTGTATCAGATTCAAGCCCTGCCTCTTCTTGGGACAGCGTGTCGCTTTTATTCGCCGCATCGTTTTTATCCCCGCAGCCGCCAGCCAGTAACGCAAAAAGGAGCAAAACCGCAATTCCCACATGTTTTTTCATTTGTTTCTAACCTCTTTATTTCATACTTCTTTATTTCATACTTCTTTATTTCATGCTTCTTTATTTTATACTTGTCATAACCTCTTTATTTCATAGCCTGAGCCGTATGGGCCACATAAAGCTTTTGAATCGCGCCAATTGAGCCAAGCCCGGCCACCTGCGCATCCACCTGCTCAAAATTTCCGGAAGCCTGAAACATGCTAAGCCAGGAATCCTCCTCTTCCCCTGCCATATCGTTATTGGCATGGTCGCCCGCCACTACCATTAACGGGCGCAAAACCACCTTTTTATAACCCGCTTCTTTTACCGCTTCGATAACCGCTTCGCAGGCTGTATCTTCCGGATCCCCTTCAACCGTGCCAATATACACATTGTCATATCCAAGCGCCTCCATCTGGGACTGCATCTGGGTATAGGACACCTTTGCCGTATGGAACGTGCCGTGCCCCATAAACACAAACGCCGTGCCGTCTTTTTTTGCCGCGCCCAGGCTGTCATACCCGGCTTCCTTTACCGCCGCTTTCGTCAGCGCTTTGGCAACCTTCTTTTTATCAGCGTTTATAACCGTAGCGTCCGCCCCTACTTCTCCCAAAAGCGGCTCCGCCACCTTTACAGAATCAAACTTATCCTGATAGGAATCTACCGCTTCCATCAGCTCGTCATATTCCGCCCCATGCATCAGGTGCGTCGGCTGGATGACTAAATTTTTCACCCCGTTTGCCACCCCACGCTCCAAAGCCTGCTCCATATTATCAATGGCTTCCCCGTCCCGCGCCTGTATATGGTTAATAATAATCTGCGCTGTAAACGCCCTGCGCACAGACCAGTCCGGGTTCGCTTTTTGAATCGCATCCTCCACGCCTTTAATATCTTGCGTCCGGCTGTCGTTGAAAGAAGTCCCAAAGCTGACTACCAAAATTTCATTTTCCCCAATATCATCCTGATTGCGCGGGTCATCCTTTGCGGCGTCCCCGGTATCCCTGCCAAAATAATCCGGGTCCGCGTTCTCCCCTTCCACAAGCTCCTTTTGGGCATCCGTCAGCGCATCCCAGGCCGCTTTCGCCTGCTCACACTGGGCATCGGTTTCCTCCGTACGCTCCTGTACATAAATCGCGTCGATCAGTTCGGCTGCCTTATCCGCGGCTTCTTCTTCATCTTTTGCCCCATCGCTTACTGTTTTGGCGCCATCATCCACCTGGCCGTTATCCGCTGTCCCCGCGGTATCCTTCGCGCAGCCTGCAAATGCCAGGGAACATGTAAAAACACCCGCAAACAACGCAACAACTAATATTTTCTTCATCTTCCTAATCTCCTTCTTCACACCTGCTTTTGCAGGGCTTATTAAATTTTCGTTTGTTATAGCGCATAAAAAAATCCTTCGACGCAGCTAAAACTACGGCAAAGGATCCACACATAACAAACCCACAGAACGCACAAGCCAGATATCCCGGCGTGCTTTCTGTAAATGTACAACCAATTACTCGTGGTTTTGAAGCAAACGCTTCTGTACAACACACAGGCAAGTATCCCGGCTTAAAGATCTTCACAGCAGCCCTCCAGTTCCCCAATGGATTTACGGCTCCTGCTCCCTAATTACGGTGACGAGTTCGTATAGGATTTGCACCTATTTCCCTTTTTACCAAAGCATTGTTGAAATTGCTTTGGAACCTGCATGTTTTTCTCATATGTAATTGGTAAAATTATAGCATATTTTGTTGAAAAGTCAATACTTTTTTGTTCAAACCACAGATGATCTTTTGTGATATTCAAAAACCACAAGTTACTCTTACAAGTTATCTTGTTTCGCCGTTCTCGAATATACCATTAACGGCCAGCCCCCTACTCGATTTTTCCAGATTTAATTTTCAGACTGGAAGCGACCTTGCCGCTGCGCCACGGACTCTTTCCTCCACACGTTTATTGGGCTATTTTTCTTCCATTTCCTCACCTTCTTCTAGAAACGAATGGCTCATAATATAAAACTCATCCTGGCTTGGCTGGTATTTCTTTTCCATCTTTTCAAGCGTGTCGTCATAACGTTTCGCGTCTTCTTCCAAAACCGCCATGACCGGGCTGTCCTGATAGATCCATTTATGCCCCAAAAGCGTATTGGCGACAAGCTCCTTTACCATCATTGCCGCCGGATATTTCCCATCCGGCGTGCATACCTGGTATTTCTTGCAGCTTTTAAAGCCGCGACTTACATAATTTGCAGGGCTTCCAAATATGACGATCGCGTCATACCCCAATTCCGCCGCTTTTTGAAACGTATGCTCCATAAGCATTTTCCCATATCCCATCCTCTGATATGCTGGCAGGATGCAGACCGGGCCAAACGTCAGGATTTCTTTTGTACGGCCCGCCTCGTCTGTCAGCCTTGCCTTTGTATACATGATATTTCCGATAATCGTTCCGTTTAACTCCAGCACAAAATCCAGCTCCGGGATAAAATCCTCATGTTCTCTCATGACATGGACTAGATAATGCTCGACGCAGCCTGGGACATAGAGGTTATAAAAAGCTTTTCTTGTTATCGTTTCTACTGTTTCATAATCTTGTATTCTTTCATTTCTGATGTTGATTTTTTCCATCCCTAACCCTTCCTTGTTTTTGATCTTAATCTATACAGACCTCACTAAGCAAACACAAGCTCCCCCGGCTCTACATGGCAGGGCAGGCATAAAATCCGAACTCCCTTTGCCACCGCCTCTTCCATAGCCGTCCCAAACTCTGGATGCATGTCCACATTTGGCCTTACCTCTTTCACGCCGTCCATTTGAATCACAAACGCAAGCGCCGCTTCGTATCCTTCCTCCTTCGCCCGGATCAGTTCTTTGATATGCTTTACGCCGCGCTCGGTGGGCGCGTCCGGAAAATACCCGATCCCATCCACCTCCAGTGTGCAGCCCTTAACCTCCATCAAAAATCGCCGAGGCTTGGCGCCTGGCGCCTCCTTTTCCATATAAAAGTCAATTCGAGACGCGCCAAAAGAAAACTCTGGGATGATCTTGCTGTAATCCTGCGCCGCCAGCCATTCTTTCATGACCTTGTTTGGCGCCTGGCTGTCAATGTTAAACAAAACTCCGGTATTTTTCCTCACTGTCACCAGGTCATATTTTGTTTTTCTGCCCGCCGTTTGCGGCGCCGTCAACCATACCTCGCATCCTGGAATGAGCAACTCCCTGCATCTGCCCGTGTTTTTCACATGGACCGCCTGCGGGCAGCCATCGATCTCCACTTTTGCGATAAAACGGTTGACCCGTTGGATAAACACGCCTTTTGTTATGTTATCGTACTTCAACCCCCTCACTCCTTAGCGACAGCAGCCATGCGGCAACATGCACCGCCTGCTGAAACTTTCCTTCCAAAATCAGCCTTTCTATCTCCTTTGCAGGCAGCTTTATCACCTTTAAAAATTCCGTCTCGTCAAGGGACTGCCCGGATACCTTATGGCAATTTCGCGCTTGAAATAAATATGCGTAATTGTCGGCTATCGTCGCATTCGCCGCAATGGTAAGAAGGCGGCTCCATTCCTCCGATTCATAGCCGGTTTCTTCTAATAATTCCCGTTTTGCCGCCGCAAGCGCATCTTCCGCAGACACATCTTGTGAGCCTCCGTACTCTTTCCCATCCTTACGCTCTATGCCCCCCGCCGGAAATTCCGTCGTCACCTTTTTAAGCCCCTGGCGAAACTGTCTGACGCACAAATAATCGCCATCCCTGTCCGTTGCCACGATCACCACATAATCTCTGCGGCTGTAGCTGTAAAACGGTTCACGCACATTTCCATCTGGAAAACGATATGCGGATTTTCGAAAATCGATCCACTGGTCCTGTAGGATATGCTCTGTGCCAACCTCCTCCCAGGCAAGCGGCTCCTTTAAAACATCGTTCTTTTCATCCATCTTATTTTTCCTTTACACAAACTAATCTTAACTTCTTACGCAAGCTGCGAATCTTCGTATAGTCTATGTCAAATGTCAAGCCCTGTCAAGTAAGATGGATCGAAATTGCGTTATGCACGCGTTAAAGCGTTACTTTTCACGGGTTGGGGCGCTAACGTGTAAATCATCAATAATAGGCAATTATCCAGCAGTTGAGTTTTTGGGATAATTTGAAGGTTTGTGCTACCCGGACGCTGGAAGCAAGCCGGGGGC
>CANDMI010000024.1 GCA_947385775.1 uncultured Eubacterium sp.
GCTGCCTGTTTCCAGCGTCCGGTAGACAAAAAACCATTATTTTGCCGGATAACGCTCTATTTTAGAAGATTAGTAAGAAAAAGAAGGCTTGCAAAAACCAGCCTGGAGAGGAAGCCGCCACTTACAGGCCGGACAAATCCCCTCTCCAAGCGTCCCGCTATCTAAACTTTCGCCTATCTATAAACAGTCCCTTAAAAAAACGGATCTAAATACCTCGCGAACACAAGCCGCAAATACCACCCCGTCGTCCGCGTCTTTATCTCACGGTCTGCCCAGATCGGCATCTGCGACACCACTTCCCCGTTCACATAATAATCAAGCGTCCCCACCTGCTCTCCCATAGCTACCGGAGCGTCCAAAAGCTTTGGCAGCTTTGGGCTCATTTTTACCTTATCCGATTTTGAAAGCAGCATTTCCTGCGCCTTTTGGCTTGCCCTTAACGGAAGCTCTATTTTTGTTTTCAGCAGGCGGTCTGTCCCCGCCCCGTTTTTCACCGGAACCGGGTTTGGCGCATAGTCATAATTGGTAATGTCCGTCTTTTGATAATTGTCCAGCCCATATTGAAACAGCTTCCTTGCGTCCTTCCATTTCCAGGTCTTGTTTTTCGGCCATCCGCAGGCCAAAAGCGCGATCACAAACGTGCGCCCGCCGCTTTCCAAAGCCCCGGTATAGCAATATCCGGCGTTTCCGGTAAACCCGGTCTTTCCGGTAAGCGCGCCGTCCATCATATGTAAAAACGCGTTATGGTTTTGGACGCTGAAGCTGCGGCTTCCATGGGACACGCCGCCGTCCCCGGAAACCTCCAGGTTTTGAAAGCTAACGCCCGCTGTCCTTGTGATCTTTAAAAATTCCTCTTTTTTTGGAGATAGTTTTATACAATATCTTAAGATATGCGCAAGGTCTAACGCCGTAGTGGAATGCTCTTTTTTCACCGTCGTCCCATCCGCCCGGGCGACCTCCTTCGAAGCGTCCAGCCCGTTTGGCGTAATAAAATACGTGTCGTTACACCCGATCTCTTTCGCCTTTTCATTCATCATCTGCGCAAACCCCTCGACGCTGCCGCCTACATGCTCCGCGATTGCGGCGGCGGAATCGTTGTGGGATTCCAACATCAGGGAATATAATAAATCGCCCAGCTTATAATGTTCCCCCTGATGGATATGAAGCTTGACCTCCGGCATTTTCGCAGCGTATGGGGACACCTTTACAACGTCGTCCAAAGAAGCGTTTTCCAGTGTCAGGATACAGGTCATGATCTTTGTAGTGCTTGCCATCGGCATTATATTTTCTTCATCTTTTCCAAACAGCACGCGCCCGGAATCCGCGTCGATCAACACCGCCGAGCGGGAATAAAGCTCTGATTCTTTTAATCCGCTTTTTTGCTTATCCGCCAAAACCGGGGAACGCGAAAAAAGCAGCAGGGAAATTACAGCAAAAAGCATACAGAAAAATCGTTTCATAAAATGCCCCAAAACAGTATTTACCCCATTTTATGCAAAAAAATATGCAATATTCATGTCCCTTGCAGCAGTTCCTCCGATGCGCTTATGACCGATTACCGCTACACCTTCATGCGCACTTCCATTTCCTGCTCGGCTTCTTTGCGCAGCGCCTCTAACTGTTCCGGCTCCGGTTTTGGCAGATCTTCAATGGAATGCATTCCAAAGCTGCGCAAAAATTCCTCCGTCGTTCCAAATAAAAGGGGCCGCCCCGGCGCGTCCAGCCGCCCCAGCTCGCAGACCAGCTTATAGTCGATCAGCTTGCTTACCGCATGTCCGCTGGATACGCCGCGAATTTTTTCGATTTCAAGCTTGGTGACTGGCTGCTTGTAGGCAATGATGGAAAGCGTTTCTAATAATACATCCGTAAGAACCTGTTTTTTTGGCTGCTTTGCAATCTTAACCAGATACCCATACAGCTCTTTTTTAGTGCACATCTGGTAAGCGCCGTCCAGCTCCATAATCTGAATGCCGCGGCCTTCCTGTTGATACCGCGCCATCATCTGATCGATGATCTCCTTTGTCTTTCCACCGTCCAGCTCCAGCGCATTGGCGATCTTTTCCAAAGGCGCTGACTCGCCTATGGTAAATAAGATCGCTTCAATGGCGGCTTCGTATTCTGCTTGGTTCATCCTTTACTCCTGTTTTTATGTATACATCATGCCTTTTTCCATGTCTTCTAAGCTGCAATTTTGGATGTAATGCGGATATCGTCAAACGCATGATCCTGCATGATCTCGATCTTTCCGGTTTTCATCAGCTCCAATACCGCTAAAAACGTAACTACAATCTGTACGCGGCCAGGCTGTCGTTTGAAAAGCCCACGAAAGCTGAATTTTTTATGGTTCGCCGCATACCGCTCCAAAACGGCTGTTTTTTCTTCCAGGGAAACCTCTTCTTTTTCAATCTTGCCAAATTTGGAACGCACGGGATCGATCTTTTCGGTCTGACGCTTTAGCATGGCTTCAAACACTTCATGCAGCTTTTGCAGCGTCAGCCCCTCCAGCAGGCTTTCGGTATCGATTGGCGGCTCGTAGGCGGCGACCTCCTTTGGAATCGTAGGCTCCTTGTACATCACCTTGTCCGCGTCCGCCTGGCGGTCTTTTAGCTGAAAAGAGATGCTTTTGTACAATTTGTACTCCAAAAGCTGCTGGACTAATTCCGCACGTGGATCTTCCTCCTCCTGCTCTTCTTCTTTTTTCGGCAAAAGCATTTTGGATTTGATATGCAAAAGCGTTGCCGCCATGACCATAAATTCACTCATTAAATTCAGATCCTGGCGGTTCATTTCATGAATGTAGTCCATGTATTGGTTTGTGATCTCCACGATCGGGATATCGTAGATCTCCACCTTGTTTTTTTCCAGCAAATGCAAGAGCAGATCCAACGGCCCTTCAAATTTTTCCAGTTTTACCTTCAATTCCATATTGTTAACCTCTATGCTAATTTCCGTTAATTTCTGTTGATTTGTGTTGATTTTTACGTTAACTTTTTATATTGACTTTTTTACGTCAACTTTTTGTGGTCACTTTTTACATTGGCTTTTTGCGTTCACTTTTTTACTTGGACTTTTCCGCCCTTTTTGGGGCGCACCGTAATGACGGCAAGCTCCGCCCGGTTAAAAATACGGATATGCAGCGTATGCGTCCCCAGCCCGCGGCTAATGTAAACCTTTCGCCCTGCAAAGGTAAACTCTCCGGCGTCATACTTTGGAAAGAGCATAAATTGGGGCGAGACGATGCTGCCAATCCCAGGCAGACGGATCAACCCCCCGTGGTTATGCCCGCATACTGTAATGTCAGCCCCCCACCTTGCGTACTGGAGGGCAAACGCCGGGTGGTGCGCCAAAAGAATCTGCAAATCCTTTTCGCCGGCATTTCCAAGATGATTTTTTAAATAGGACGCTTCCAGCCTTGGCTTTTTCCATTTTTTGTAGCAGGTAAGAGGCAGCTCGACCCCGCTCACGCGCACCCTGCCCCCCGGCAGCTGGAAGCATTTATGCCGGTTATTTAAAATCACTACTCCGGCTTTTTCCAGCCGTTTGCAATAATGCTGGTACGCCTGACGGATTTCCTCTTTTATTATATCCTGCTGTACATGGCTTTCGTGATTTCCATTGCAAAATGCAACCGGAGCGATCCCAACCAGCTTTTCCGCCAGGCTTGCGGAAATGTCATATTTATCCATCGATGCGCTGACAATTAAATCCCCTGGTATTAAAATCAGATCCGGCCGCTGCGCCATCACAGCGTCTAACAGGCGGACATTTTCTTTTCCATAGGAAAAAGAATGCAGATCCGAAATAACAACCAGTTTTACGTCTTTGTTTACTTTTTCAGTTGACATTTCATATTTTGTAACTTCAAACTTTTTTAGCTCCTGACGCTGCCAGACTGCATATGCCAATGTGACGGCAGCCGCTATAAATCCAACCATATTCCCCGCCTTTTCCCGCTTTCTATTTTTATCTTCTATAATTTATCTCTTCTTTTTCAATTTCCAGTTTTCTGTTATTTCAAATCTTATCAATTTTCCGTTGTGTTAAATTGTTAACCATGAAACAGATATCGTTTTTATCAAAATTCAAGGCGTATTTCCATTGTCAACCTTTTCATATATCAGTTAACATACCGTCAAACACATTTTGCAACTATATTTAAATCATATTTTGTAAATACAATATGCTCTCATACATGCGTGTTTTCCACACTCAGATTATAATATCATAAAACTGGTATATTTTTCTACTTCTTTGACTAAATTATTAAAAAGTATTTTCAGGTATTATTATGAAACGACTTCTTTCATTCATCCTGTCCTGCATCCTGGCTGCCTGCTTCGTATATTCCGGTTTCCTCTCCTGCCCCTACCCTCTCACTGTCCAGGCGGTGGAGGGCGGGCAGGACGCAGACAAAGCTTCCCTGAATACCGTTTCCCCAAGCGTGCTTTTAATGGAAGCCGAAACCGGGACGATACTCTACCAGAAAAAGGAGCATGATACGCGCCCTCCTGCAAGCGTTACTAAAATTATGACCTTAAATTTGATTTTTGATGCGATTGAAAAAAAACAGATTTCCTTATCAGACGAAGTGACCGTATCCGAGCACGCGGCGGGCATGGGCGGCTCACAGGTGTACTTAGAGCCTGGCGAGGTGCAGACGGTAGAGACGATGATCAAATGCATCAGCATTGCCAGCGCAAACGACGCATGCACCGCCATGGCGGAGTTTGTCTGCGGCAGCGAAGAGGAATTTGTCGCCCAGATGAACAAAAAAGCGAAAAAGCTGGGCATGAAAGACACGCATTTTATCAATTGCTGCGGCTTAGACGCGGCCGGGCATGTGACAAGCGCGCACGATATCGCGTTAATGGCAAGGGAATTATCCGTCAAACATCCGCAGATCCACGATTACTGCACGATCTGGATGGACAATATTGTCCACCACACCAAACGCGGCGATAAAGAATTTGGCCTGACAAATACAAACAAGCTGCTACGCCAGTACAAGTACGCCACCGGGCTAAAAACAGGCTACACTTCTGTAGCAAAATACTGCATCGCCGCAACCGCAAAAAAAGACGGGATAGAGCTGATCGCCGTGCTGATGGCGGCCCCGGACCCAAAAACAAGGGCCGCGGATTTACAGACGTTATTTAATTACGGCTTTTCCGTCTGTAAAATTTACAAAGACAAAAAGCCCTCTCCCCTTCCATCCCTCCCGGTCAAACAGGGGACGAAGGACACGGTGCCGTTAAAATATGAAGCCAAAATGGTCTATGTCAGCACAAAAGGCGAAGATTTAAGTAAAATCAAAAAGGTTTTAAAAATCCCAAAAGCTGCCGCCGCGCCGTTTCAAAAAGGCGATGTTGCGGGGCATATGGCGTATTATCTGGACGGCAAAAAAATCGGGCAGGTAAACGTCCTTTATACCGAAAGCGTAAGCCACGCGCTGTACCGGGATTATTACCTGGACTTATTGAAAAAGCTTTTTTTCCTATCATAAGCAAACATAACAGTGTATGCTACAAAAGCGGCGCAAACAGCTTCATCACCGTTTGCAGCGTACGCAGGAAAAATCCCGGCTCTTTCCAGTCCTCTAACAAGATCTGGTGGGAGCAGGCAAAGGTTTGGAGCATATCTTTTTTCAGCTGCATGATCGCTTCATTTTGATAAAGCCACACGCCGCACTCAAAATGAAGGTATAAGCTGCGGTAATCCAGGTTGATGCTGCCTACCGCAGCTGTTTTGTCGTCGCACAAAAAGCATTTCGCATGGATAAAGCCAGGCGTATATTCGTAGATCTTCACGCCGCTTTCTAATAGCGTCTTGTAATTGGAGCGCGTCATTAAAAAGATCAGCTTTTTATCCGGAATCCCAGGCGTGACCAGACGCACGTCAACCCCGCTTTTTGCCGCATTGCAGATCGAAGTCTGCATTTCCTGGTCAATGATCAGATACGGCGTATAAATGTAAATGTAATCCTTGGCCTTTGCGATCATATTTAAATAAACATTCTCACCTACATTTTCATTGTCCAGCGGCGTATCCCCGTAAGGCTGGACAAAGCCGTGCTCCTGCTCCAGCAGGTTTGGCCTCTCGCGCTGGTATTTCCTGCAATCGTCCTGTTCATGACAGATCGCGTCCCACATTTCCAAAAACATAGCGGTAAAATTCCAGACCGCGCTGCCCTTTAAGCGGATTCCGGTATCTTTCCAGTATCCAAACCGTTCTTCCTTATTAATATATTCATCCGCGATATTCACGCCTCCGGTAAATCCCCAGATCCCGTCCACGACCAAAATTTTGCGATGGTCGCGGTTATTCATGATAATGCTCATGATCGGGCGGAAACGGTTAAACACCGCACATCGGATGCCGATCTTTTCCATCCGTTTGATAAAATCCACCGGAAGCGTCCCGATGCAGCCGATATCGTCGTAAATTAGCCGCACCTCCACCCCCTGATCCGCCTTTCGTTTTAACGCAGCCATGATCCGGTCATACATGATCCCAGCGTCAATGATAAAATATTCCAGGAAAATAAAACGCCTTGCCTGGTTGATCGCCTTTAGCATGTCCTCAAACATTTCTTCGCCGCAGGGGTAATATTTTGCCTGGGTATGCTCGTAAACCGGAAAGCCTGACCATTTCCAGATATACTCCGACTGGCGGTACGCGTCCATATCGCTCTGTTTTAAGCCCTCCATCGTCTTAGGCTCCTGCACCAGGTACGGCTCTATTTTTTTATTTACCTGTTCCATCGCTTCTGCGGTGGACTTCGTAAGCCCCGGCCTTCCGAATACAAAATAAATTAAAATGCCAAGCAATGGGACGATCAAAAGCACAAACGTCCAGGCCAGCTTCGCCGCAACGTCCCCGGGCCTGCTGATAATATAGATCGCCGTTATGATGCCCAATATTTCTAACAGCATATTTGCAAAGCTGTACTGGACGCTGAACTGGTACAGCACAAAAAACAGCCAAGCAAACTGGATCAGTATGCCCAGCCCTACGACGATCACACGGCTGAATATTTTTTGAACGACATGCCTTAAAAAGCGGAGTATTTTCATAAAATGACTGCCTTCCCCTAATCTTATATAGGTTAAACTCTGGGGGTGAATAGATTCTTGGTTTATTTTGGTTGAAATAAATATTATTATACTGCTCGTGGGGCGCGAAATCAATGATCAATGAAAATTTCCGGGCAGACATAATTATGAAAAAAGGCTATCACCTACACCATATAGGAGATAGCCAAAATCAATTTAAAGTTTCCGGCGACAAACAGCCAACATGCGAATCCTTTCACTGTCTCTTATCTGATTATAAACGCTACCTTGCCCTTACCTGCCGCCCAAAAGCTTCCAAACATCCAAAACCCCCCAGCAGGAATCCCTCGCGTGATCTCCAAGCTTTTTGTAAAACCGAAGCTTTAACTCCGACGGCTTCATATTCGGATACTTGTCAAACGCCAGCGCGCAGGCTCCTGACACGACGGACGTTGCCATGGAGGTGCCGCTTTTGACCTGGTAGCCATGATTTTCAAAATGGCAGCTTTTCACCTCCGTGCCAGGCGCTAAAATTTCCGGCTTGCATACGCAGCATTCCGTAGGCCCTACGCCGCTGTATCCCGGATAAAGCCCTTTCCTGCGAACCATAAAATCTCTATCGTCGCTGCTTCCCACGGTAAGCACCGTGCTGCTGGCCCCTGGAATCGTTACGCTGCTTGTGGCGGGGCCGCTGTTTCCTGCGGCGGCCACCACAAACACGCCGCTGTCCCACATCCGCTCCACCCAGTCTATCAGCTGCTCGCGTTCCTTACCCTTAGATTTTGGCAGCATCCCAACCGAAATATTGGCGACCCGGATATGATATCTTGCGTGATTTTCAATGATCCATTTGATCGCGTCAATCACATTTTCCGTATCCCCATTCCCTGTCCGGTCAAGCACCTTTAAAGCGATCAAAGAACTCCCCGGCGCCACGCCGCGATAACGCCCCCTGCTCATATGCCCGTTTCCCGCGATCACTCCCGCAATATGCGACCCATGCCCGTTGTCGTCATACGGCATGTTTTTGTGATTGCAAAAATCCCGGAACATCACAATCCGCTGCGCATAATCGGGATGCAGGGATATCCCGGTGTCCAAGATCGCAACCCCCACCCCCCTGCCTGTATATCCAAGCCTGTGAACCTGGTCACAGCGAATCAAATTCCGAACCCTGTCCATAATCCATCGTCCTGTAGCTTTTATTACTATCATAATATGGCGGATGCGAAAAAAAGTGAGGGTTCAATTTTGAGTATAGCTAAGTGGACGCTGGATGATGGAATCGCGCAAATATAAAATTTTATCAGCTGTCATATCTTGCAAAATGCTGTCACTGTGATAATATATATATGGGTGTTACCAAAACGGGTAGCGGTTCGCCTTTTGCCAAAATGAGTACATTTTGAGAGCTTCCTGTATCAAAGGAGGGGATACATATGGAAAATAAAGCGGAAGGTAAGCGCCATTGGTGTTCGAAATGATTTTGGAACTTGTCGGTATTGTAGTGACGGTCATCAGCATCATCGTCACAATAATCAGTATCC
Organism: uncultured Eubacterium sp.; assembly: GCA_947385775.1. GTDB lineage: Bacteria > Bacillota > Clostridia > Lachnospirales > Lachnospiraceae > Eubacterium_J. The sequence goes on from CANDMI010000024.1 coordinate 8,600, forward strand.
GGCAGACCAGAAGAAATAAAAGACATCAAAAAAGCAACCGCACCGACCAAAGTTAGTTGCTTTTTTGAGTTACTATAACTGAGGCGAACCGTTGCTTCACGGTAACGCCCTTTTCTATAAAATATGTTAGCGCTTCTCAATGCTTCCGTCAACAGCTTTTTCAAAATACTCAATCGCCTGTCCATCATCTCATTGCATAAGCGTCCGTCACTCTATTTCATATGCTTCTTAATACATTCCACGATCTCATTCTGAACCGGAAGAATCTTTTCGATTAAAACCTTCGCCTCCGCCGGGTTTCCCTTGCGCAGCAAATCTACGATCTGGGAATAAGCCTCATATACCGGCGTGATCGACAGATTCCCGGACGTGCCCTTGATCGCGTGGGTCTTTTCAATCGCCGGCGTGCAGTCCGCTTCATCAAAATCCGGCGTAATATAATTTGCGTCGATTGATTTTACATAAGAGCCTAGCAACCTCGTATAAAGCTTCTCATTCCCATTAATCCGCTTCAGCCCTTCGTCCACATTAACTCCCAGGCTTTTTAAATCTTCAAATAAACTCATACACAACTCCCCTTTCCAAAAAGCTTTGAATATAAACCACTTATATCCAAAGCTTCCTATTCATAACGATATTGCAAACTTCCGCTGCCCGGGCAACCGCTGTGCCAGGCTTTTATATTTAATACTTCCCGAAATCATCCTCAAGAGAGATCACCTGCTCATTTGCGCTGCTGTCATAAGAGCTTGCTGCGCTTTTATAAGAGCTGTCCACCTTTCCTGCGCCAAGGTTATATATCGAAAGCATATCCCGCATCCGGCTTGCCTGGTTGGAAAGCTCTTCGCTGGCCGCCGCGCATTGCTCGCTCGTAGCGGAGTTTGTCTGCACAACCTGGGATACCTGGGTGATTGCCTGTTCGATCTGCGCAACCGCCGTAGCCTGGTAGTTCGAAGAAGACGCGATGCCATTGATAATCCCTTCGCTTTGCTGTACCGCGTTTGTGATCGTGTCTAACGCTTTTGCGGTTTCATCTACAATATTCGACCCGGCGTTTACCTTGCTGATGGAATCTTCGATTAATTCCGCGGTTTCCGCGGCGGCGGACGCGCTCTTTGCCGCAAGGCTTCTTACCTCTTCCGCAACTACCGCAAAACCTTTTCCCGCTTCCCCTGCCCTTGCAGCCTCGACCGCAGCGTTTAACGCAAGGATATTGGTCTGGAACGCAATGTCGTCAATGGTTTTAATGATCTTGGAAATGCTCTCCGATGCATTGTTAATGTCCCTCATAGCGTCCATCATTTCCTGCATCTGCTCATTGCCATGCTTTACATCGTCGATCGCACGCTCTACAAGGGCCGCCGCGGAATTTGCCTGCTCCGCGTTTTCCTTTGTTTTTTCCGCGATCTCGTCAATGGACGCCGTAATCTGCTGGATCGCGCTTGCCTGCTCGGTAGAGCCTTGCGCCAACGCCTGGCTTGCGCTTGCCACCTGTGAGGAGCTGATCGTAACCTGGCTTCCGGACTCGCTGATATTGGAAAGCGCATGGAAATTGTCATCTACAAGCTTCTTTAAGGAATTGCCAAGTAAATCCTCGCTTGACTTTGGCGTTACATTCATCGTCAGGTTTCCGCTTGCAACCTCTTCCGCCACATGCGCCTGGTATTTAATGTTTTCAATGACATTGTTGTATTCGTCAATCAACTGGCCAAATTCGTCGTTGCTGCGCTTTACAAGCTGGATATCTACACGGCCTGCCGCGATCTGCTTTGCCATGTCGGACAAATCATTTACAGATATACGGATATGCTTGATCAAAGCAGTCGCCACTATCATCGTGATGATTACAGATATAATACATAATACAAAGGAAAAAATCGCGGCATTCTGGCTGTACCGTTCCGCTGCTTCCCCAGTATAATGGATTGCTTTTTTCGTTGCAAGTACATTACAGACAAAATTTATAAATGTTAACACAATCGGAACAAAAAAACCAATGATCAATTTAAACCTTATCGACATGTTTTTCATATTATTTTTATACCTCTCATTCTTATTCGTTTCATATGACCGCTGATTCCGCGACCGCCAAGTCTTCCTCATTTAACAGCTTTTCCGGATCCAGCAACAGCTTTACCGAGTCCCCCACCTTGCCAATGCCATAAACGTATTTGCGGTGTGTCTGTTCGGATTGGCGGACATTTGGCGGCGGCAAAATGTCTTCTTCTTTGATCTCCACAACCTCTGCAATCTTTTCTACCACAAGCCCCACCATCATCGCATTAATATTAATTACGATAATGCACGTTCTGTCTGTATATTCGATTGGCTCCTGATGGAAGCGGAGGCGTACATCCACGACCGGGATGACCTTACCGCGCAGGTTGATCAATCCTTTGATATAATCCTGGGTTTCCGGTACCTTCGTAATGGACTGAATCTGTATAATCTCATTGACACATTGGATTTTCAGCCCAAAATACTCACGTCCGGATTTGAATGTCATATATTTCCCTTTTTGTTCATCGTGTTCATCACCGGAATCCGTCCCTTCCGCTAATGCAGTTGATTGGATTAACTCATTCATTTTATCCCGTCCCTTTCTCTACTATTTGTCGTTCAGGCAATCAGCCCCGCGGCGTCCAAAATCAAAGCGATGCTGCCATCGCCAAGCTGTGTACAGCCGGACAGCCCCTTTACCTTTTTTACATAAGAAGGAATCGGCTTTACAACGATTTCCTGTTTTCCTACCAGCTTGTCGACAAACAACGCAATTTTCTGGTCTTCGACTTCTAAAATGACCATCATCCCATCTTCTACGGACTCCTTGTAATCCGTCATCCCGTACCGCTTGCCAAGGCGGATCACGGAAAAACACTCCCCGCGCACCATCACATACTCCTCGCCGTCCGGCTCATAGACCATCATGTCTTCGTCAACCCGTACAAACTCCTTGATAACGCCGGATTCCATTACAAAAGAAGAACCGCCTGTTTCCATGACAATGCCGTCGATAATCGCAAGGGTAAGCGGGATTTTCAGGCTCATAATGCTGCCTTTCCCCGGCGTGCTTTCAATGTCAAGCATACCGCCGACCGCCTGGATATTCTGCACAACCACGTCCATGCCAACGCCGCGGCCGGAATATTCCGTTACCTGCGTATTCGTAGAAAAGCCCGGAAGCGTGATAAACTGATACACCTCTTTATCCGAATAGGAAGAATCCGGCCTTCCGTTATCCAAAAGCCCTTTTTCCCTTGCTTTCCTTAAAATCGTATCCCGGTCAAGCCCCGCGCCGTTGTCCTCCACGCTGATCCATACTTTTCCGGCCTCGGTTCTGGCGGATAAAGTCACCTTCCCTTTTTCCGTCTTGCCTTTCTGCGCCCGCTCCTCATTTGTTTCGATCCCATGGTCAACCGCATTTCTTACCATATGCATCAGCGGGTCTGAGATATGCTCGATCAGGTTTTTATCCACTTCAGTCTGCTCACCGACCATTTCAAACTCGATGTCCTTTCCAAGCTTCCTGGATACGTCAAACACGATACGGTTCATTTTCTGGAAGGTATTTGCCAGCGGCACCATACGCATCGACATAATTACATTTTGTAAATCCGTTGAAATCTTGGATAACTGGGCCGCCGCTTTATTAAAATTATCTAGGTTCAGTCCAGGCACCTTTAAATCCTGGTTTTGTAAAACTACCGACTCAGAAATAACCAGCTCCCCGATCAGCTCCATAAGCTGATCCATCTTCGTTACATTTACGCTGATAAACGAAGCCTTTTCCTGCTTCGGCTTATCCTTAGCGAGTTTTTTCTGCCTGCCGGGGTCTTTGGACTTGATCACAAAATCGCCTGGGGCGATCTTATCCTTTGCAGGCTTAGCTTCGATAGCGGCAGGCTGGTCGGTGCGCGCTTCAATTTCCTCCACGCTGGATTCCAGGTCAATCTGGACGTCCGCATGGCCGTCATCCTGAAACCCTTTTAAAAATTCCTGGCCATTGATTTCAGAAATATCCACCTTTTCAACCGAGTAGCCCTCGCTTACGATCTCACGGACCTCTGCTTCCTCCGCCTGCGCCTGTAGCAGGATCTTAAATCCATCCTTAATAATTACATCTGAACTGCTTTCATCGGATATAATGTCCTCCGGAAGATAAAGCAAATCCTCCGCAATCTCTTTTAACGCATACACGATTTTATACGCATGGATATTGGACATTTCCGTATCCTGATAAAAGTTTACAAAAATTTTATAAAAATGGCTGTCACTAGTGGCCACCGGGGCGATATAAAACTGCTTCGGCTCTTCATGAACCGGGGATTTTACATCCTTGCCAGCCTCTGCCGGATCGCCTCCTTTGATTTTCGTTAAAAATTTGTCTATTTCCTGGATGATCGCGCTGGAATCGCCGTCTACTGGGTCGCCGTTTTGAATTTTCTCCATCTCGCCGGTAATAAAGTCAGCGACGTCCAATACATGCTCTACCAATTCCAAATGTGGGACGTTTTCCGGATGGGATTCTCGCATGAAATAAAAGACATCTTCCAATTTATGTGCAACTGCCGTAATATCGTCAAACATCATAATCCCGGAAGATCCTTTGATCGTATGCATCGTCCGGAATATCTCGTTAATGCTGTCCTCGTCAAAACAGTCCGCGTCCTTTTGATCCAGTACGATCTCCTGTAGCTGCTCCAACAACTGGCCGTTTTCCAGCAGGTACATATCCAGCATGTCTTCTGTATTAAATCCTTCTGCCATATACCTCTCCTTTCCAGAGAATTTATATATTTAAATCAGGTTCAACTTGCGAAGAGCCTGTTCAAACCGGTCCTGGTTAATCGGTTTTCCGGAGTAAATAGTGCAGCCAAGCTCAAATGCCATTTTTACATTTCGTTCCTCATTCAGCGCAGTCGTCATAATGACCTTCGTCTGCTGGTCTTCCGGAATGTTGCGCTCCTTTTCCAGGTTTCGGATCGCTTTTAACGACTGATAGCCATCCATGACCGGCATCATGATATCCAGACATACAAGGTCATAAGGCTCATCATCCTCCAAAGCCATCATAAAAGCGTCCACCGCTTCCATGCCGTCTACCGTTACATCACATTCCCCATACTTTGACAGAAAATTTACCATGAATTTCCTTGTGACAAAATCGTCCTCTGCTAATAAAATCTTCATATCATTACTCCTTTACATTTTATTTAAAATTGAATAAGTCTTTTCCGCAATGTCAGAAAGCTTCATCTGGTATTCCACCGCTCCCAGGTCATAAGCGACCTTTGGCATTCCATAGACGATGCAGGTGGATTCATCCTGCCCGATGGTCCTGGCTCCGGCTTTTCGCATCGCAAGCAGCCCTTTTGCGCCGTCGCCGCCCATGCCGGTTAAAATAATGCCTACCGCGTCCTTGCCAACGCTTTTTGCGACAGAGTCAAACAATACGTCCACCGACGGGCAATGGCCGTTGACCCTTGGACCCTTGCGGCATTCCACCTGGTATCCCCCGTTGACCTTCACCACCCGCATATGCTGGTCGCCGCCTGGCGCCACCAATACATGCCCCTGGCGGACATAGTCCCCAGTCTGGGCTTCCTTTACGCGCACCCGGCATTCGTTATCCAGCCGCTTTGCGTACATCGCCGTAAACCCCGGCGGCATATGCTGTACGATCACAACCCCCGGGATATCCGGGCCAAACCCTTTTACTACGTCAAAGATCGCCTCCGTGCCGCCAGTAGAGGCGCCGATGGCAACGACCAGGTTATTTTTCTGGGCGTTTAAAGGCTTTGGCTCCTGCATCATAACTTTACGTTTTATATTGCTGATTTTTGCGGTGGAAGCGATCTTAATTTTTACCAAAAGCTCATTTCTTATAAAATCCACAAGCTGCCCCCGATTGGATATCGAAGGCTTCGCTACAAAATCAACCGCGCCGGCGTTCATCGCGTCAAACACCTTGTCGCTTAACGCGCTGATCACGACCACCGGAATCGGGTACTGGGGCATCAGCTTTCGCAAAAATTCAATCCCACTCATCCTGGGCAATTCAATGTCTAACGTCATTACGTCCGGTTTATATTTTAAAATCGCATCCCTTGCTTCAAACGGGTCCTTTGCGGTCGCCACGACTTCGATCGCAGGATCTTTATTCAGATTCTGCACTAAAAGCTCCCGGAATACGATAGAATCGTCTACAATTAAAACTCGAATGGCGCGCATATATAAGATCATCCTTCCTTTTTTCTAAATATTGAGGGCTGGATCAGCTGAAACGGCGCCCAGTTTCTGTCAAGTGTTTCAGTCGTTCCGATAAACAAGTATCCTCCCGGCTCCAAGACGTCATACACTTTTTTCACCAGCTCTTTTTTTGTATTTTCATCAAAATAGATCATCACATTTCGAAGGAAAACCGTATGCATCTTCCTTTTAAACCGAAACGGGGACATTAAATTAAACTGGCGGAAAATGACCTGGGATTTTAGTTCATCCTTCACCAGAAATTGCGTCCCACCGGCTATGGGCTTAAAAAAATGCCGTTTCCACTGGTCTGGTATCTTTTTTAGCTGGTCTGCGGTGTACACCCCGGCGATCGCCTGCTTTAACGCTCCCGTGGAAAGATCCGTCGCCAGTATTTTCGTATCCCACTGGGCGCGCTCCAGACCAAAAAAATCCGCTAACACCATAGCGATCATATAAGGCTCCTCCCCGGAAGATGCGGCCCCGCACCAAACGCGCACATCCTTTGTCCTTTTCTCCTTTTGCCGGATCCAGGGTAGGGTCTGGCGTCTGAAAAAATCAAAATGCTCAAACTCACGCATAAAATATGTATGATTTGTAGTCAAAAGATTGACTAACATTTTTTCCTGCGTGCCGGATTTGTCCCGCTCCACCGCATTCATAAAGTCCGTAAAGCTTTTCCAGCCGCCGGATTTGATATAGTTTTCCAGCCTGCCGTTTACGATCACTTTTTTCTGGCTCATGTCAATGCCGTACTGTTGCTTTAAATGCGTGGCTATCCTTATAAATTCTTCATCCGTTATCACTTTTTACTGACTCACTCCTATCTAGCAAAATTGACGCGATATTTTACAACAGATCTGGAAAATATCCGGATTAAATTTTACGCCGGAATCGGCTTTCATCCGCTCAAGAGCTTCCTCCCTGGAAAAACCCTCTCCCCCGGTCAGCGTGCAGTACCGTTCCACGATCGCGACGATCTGCGCGGCAAGTGGGATCTCCTCTTTCTTTAATCCGTCCGGGTAGCCGCTGCCATCCCAGTTTTCATGATGGGAATGCGCGATCTCTAACGATATGCTTATAAAATCATTGTAATCTGTATTTACATGCAGATCCGCCAAAAGCTGCGCGCCGATCTCGGTATGGCTTTGCACAAGGGCTTTATCCTCTTTCGTAAGCCCTTCCTGCTTATTCAATACCTCCTTTGGTATCCCGATATTCCCTATGTCGCAAAGCGGCGCGGCGATCTCCACCGTATCTATGTAAGAATCGGAAATCCGGTTTTCAAACGCCGGCGAAAGCTGCATTCCCTGCGCCAGTATCCGGCAGTTGTTTTTCAGCCGCTCCATATGGCCGCTTTCGTATCCATAATTTTTCGCCGCCATATTGGCAAGCGCGTATAAAATATTCTTTTTTTCCTGCTCGATCTGCTTTAGCTGCTCGCTGACGGAAACCTGCAATCTCCGGTTCATCTCCATCAGGTCGCGCTTTGCCTGGTGCAGCTTTAAATGCACGCCCACCCGCGCCTGCACGATCTCCGGGATAAAAGGCTTTGTGATATAATCCTCCCCGCCTAACTTAAACCCTTCCACGATATCGTTTGGGTCGTCGTAAGCGGAAATAAAGACGATGGGGATATCCTTTGTGCGCGCATTCGCCTTTAGCAGCCGGCACAGCTTATAGCCGTCCATGCCGGGCATGGAAATGTCTGTCAAAATAAGCTGCGGCCCGATCTTTCCCGCAAGCTCTAACGCCTCATTCCCATCCTCCGCCAAAACCGGGCTGCATCCCATGCTCTTTATGATCTCTTCCAATATAAGCCGGTTCATTTCCACATCGTCTACGATCAAAATCGTGACGCGGTTTTTGCCGATATTTTGATACAACATGATTCACCCCTTTACGCCTGTTACGCTTAAGCATTCGCCTCGCCCAAAATCTCTTCTAATGTATGGTACTGCGATATGACTTTCTCATAATTGGCTTTTTGCACCGCCATCTTAAGCCTTAATACCTCGCGGCTTATCTCCCGCGGCGCGTTTTCCGTAAGCTGGCGGATCGTCTCCATAAACATCTCGGCCTTTTCCCAGTTTTCCATTTCCACGCAAAGGACGAGCTTTGACATCGTCTTTTTCAGGTTGTTTATATTTTCCGCCGTGCCATAGTCTTTCATATGGTCGTATTCTTCGTCCCCATCCTGGCTTGGCTCTTTGTCGCCAGTGACTCCCATAAACTCAAGCCCCGGCGTAAGTATCGCGCCTCCCGCCTCGTCCTGCTGGATCGCCCTTGCGTCCTCTTCACTGATTCCGACCCATATGGAAAACGAAAAGGTGCTCCCTTTGTTTTTCTCGCTTTCCGCCTCGATTCGTCCACCCATAAGCTCGACTAACTGCTTGCATATATTAAGCCCTAACCCGGTGCCGCCGTATTTTCTGGAAATCGACGCGTCCACCTGGGAAAAGCTTTGGAACAATTTATCCTTATCCGCTTCGTCAATGCCAATCCCGGTGTCTTTTACGATAAAAAACAGTTCGATCTTATTATCCACCTGCGCCGTGCGCACCACCTCTACGGTGATTTTTCCTACCGCCGTAAACTTTTGCGCGTTGGACAAAAGGTTATTTAAAATCTGCACGATCCGAAGCTCGTCGCCGATCACGTTTTCCGGTATCTGGGGAGACACCGTCATAAAAAAGCCAAGCCCTTTTTCATTTAATTTATTCATATGCTGCGATCGGACATAGTCGAGCATATTCCGAAAATGGAACTTACGCGGCTCTAACGTAAATTTCCCCGCTTCCAGCTTGGAAAAGTCCAGGATATTGTTAATGATCTTGTTCATATCCCCGCAGCAGCGCTCGATCAACCTAAGCGGACGAAGAAGCTCCTTATCCGTAACCACGTCCAAAAGCTCTCTGACGTTGCCCAATACGCCGTTGACCGGAGTGCGCAGCTCATGCGTCACATTCGCCACAAATTCAGACTTCACCTTCATCGCGGCCTGCGCTTCCTCACGTATGCGCTCCACCTCTTTGGCTAAAAACTCTTTTTCCAGTATATCATTCGCCAGACATATGTATGCGCCTGGCTGCACCGTGCTTTTCAAAAGCCTTGCCTCCACCGGAAAACAAGTGAGGTTTTTACGGTATGCAACCAGGTTATAGGTTTCATTTCCAAATGAACAGCCAGTCGTAAAGCCCACGCCGTCAGAGGGCGTAGAAGAACATTTTTGAAATGCGTTCGGGAAAATGTCCCAGATATCTTTCGCGGTCAGATCGTCACCATCTTCATATTCCAACTTTTTTTTTGCTTGAGCGTTTGCATAAGAAATCCTTCCGTCGGCGCCAAATATCAGCGCCATTTCCAATGCATGCTCCACTACGGGCAGCTCAGCCGGATTTTGTCCTTCCATAAACACTCCTCCAAGATCGTACTTTAAGAATAAACTTACCATTTTTTGATATCATTGTCAATTGATTTAGGTATAATGTTAATTTTTACCTAAAAACATAAAACGCCAGCCTGCCGTAACCTACGTCATACAAGATATGGTATGACGGGGCGCATTTTTCCGTCATTTCATACAACTGCCCATATAAGATCAGCTCCTCTTTATCTAGGAGGTACTGCTCCATAAACATCTTGTTCACCGCCGTCAGCTTCACAAGCTGGCAGAACATCTGCCTTGCCGCGTACGGTATGGATGCGTCCAGCTTTGGGTTTTCGATGCCAAGCATTTCGCCAAACATCTTTAAAATCGCCCGCTCCTCGATGCCTATCACAACCTGCACAGTTTCCTTGTTTGCGGAAACGTACCGCAAACGGCTGTAGATGCCATGGTCTAAGTCCCTGCCATCGTAGCTTTCGTCCAGGATTTCTGACTTGCCGGATAAAACCCGAAAAACCTGCTCCGCCGCCTTAGCGATGCCCCAGTCGGCCTCTTCTTTCCCGTAAATCCATCCACTGACCGGCTTTCCTACGATCGCCCGGTCCTCCACGAGGATATGTCCGGCAAACCATCCGACGCATACGCCGATAAAATGCCCTACCGCTTCCTTTGAATAGCCCTCCCGCTCCAACTCATCGTCAAGCGCTGGGATCGAGACGTCCCGCAGCTGGTCATGCAGCTTTTTGTGCATCTGGTAGCCCTCATATCCCATATATTGCATGTAGCGTTCCTCAGACGCAAAATGATGCAGCGCGTATTTTCTTAAAAAATGAATGGTTTCCCGGCAGGCGTCTTTTTCCGTGCCTGTTTCATTCTGGCTTACCAGCGTCTTTAGCAGATAAAACATGCGCTGGTGCATATGGTCGATCTCGTCGATACCCAAATTGTACTGTTCGTGCCAAAGCATCTCTTTCATATACACACACCCCTTTCTTCATTCCTGCCTTTTTATCATTTCAAAAAATATTATAATTTTCCACCCTGCTTTTTTATCCCTTCAAATATTACATTATAATTTTTTGCCTTGCTTTTTATCATTTCAAAATTATATGATAATTTTTTCCTCTGTTTTTTATTATTTCAAAAATTATATTATAATTTTTGCTCTGCTTTTTTTAAGCCTTTTTTAAATTTTTCATCCTGACTTTATTATTCCACACATAAATATAGATAATTTTATTATAGCACACTGTATAAAAAAATAAAGGGATTTTATAAAATATTGTGCAGTTGCACAAGAATTTGCGTTACTGTATCGTCCTTGCTTCACTATAACAAATGTTACAGCTGCGGGAACTGTATTGACTTCCATCCTGTGCTATTATACAATGAAAATGTTACGATTTCACAGATTAAAATGCTACCTTAAAAAAGTTCGGATCAAAAAATAAAAAAGAAGAACGTTCGGATAAAGGCGGCAAAAATCACAAAAGAAAGGAATCTGGATATGAAAAATATTTGGAAAAAATGGACAGGCATAAGCCTGGTCAAACGGATCATCGTGGGCTTAGCGCTCGGCGCGGCTTTGGCGTTTATCGCGCCAAATGCGTCCGCGATCGGGATCTTGGGAGACGTGTTTGTAGGCGCGTTAAAAGCCATCGCGCCGCTTTTGGTGTTTTTCCTAGTCATGAGCTCTTTATGCAACGCCGGAAAATCCCATAGCGGCACGATACGCACGGTCATCGTCTTATATATGTTCAGCACCGTGCTCGCTTCCGTCATCGCGGTTTTCGCAAGCATGATCTTTCCGGTGGAAATGGCTTTAAAAGAAGCGGCGGACACCGCCACCGCGCCGCCACAGGGAATCGCCGAAGTGCTAAGCTCCCTTTTGATGAACGTCGTGGCAAACCCGGTAGCCGCCCTTACAAACGCAAACTATGTGGGCATACTTTCCTGGGCGGTGCTTTTGGGCGTATCCTTTCGCGGCGCAAAAGACACGACAAAGCACATGCTTTCAGACATTTCCATCTGCATCTCCAAAGTCGTGGAAACGATCATCAACCTGGCTCCATTTGGGATTTTAGGTCTAGTTTACACAAGCGTGACCACAAGCGGCTTAGAAACGTTTACCGTATATGGAAAGCTTTTGGTTTTGTTAGTCGGATGTATGCTCGGGATTTATTTTGTGACCAATCCTATGCTCGTATACTGGTGCATCCGCAAAAACCCGTTCCCACTGATTTTTAAATGCTTAAAAGAAAGCGCGATCACGGCGTTTTTTACAAGAAGCTCCGCCGCGAATATCCCGGTCAATATGCGAATCTGCGAAGAAATGGGGCTGGATAAGGACACCTACTCTGTGACCATCCCTCTTGGCGCCACGATCAACATGGACGGCGCCGCGATCACGATCACGGTCATGACAATGGCGACCGCGCATACCCTTGGCATCGCGGTGGATTTCCCAACGGCGATCATGCTAAGCGTCCTGTCGGCTTTAGCGGCATGCGGCGCGTCCGGCGTGGCGGGCGGCTCCCTTTTGCTGATCCCGATGGCATGTTCTTTATTTGGCATCCCGGATACGGTTTCTATGCAAGTCGTCGCGGTCGGATTTATCATCGGCGTGATCCAAGACTCTGTGGAAACGGCGCTCAATTCCTCCTCCGACCTGTTACTTTCCGCGTCCGCGGAGCTTCGGCAATGGCGGCTTTCGGGAAAAGAAATCCCGTTTTAATATTTCCCGGTTCAAGCGCACGCGAGCACGTCCTCAATGGACGCGCCCTGCGCTAACAGCTGGATCAGCAGCTCCGCCGCCCGTTCGTAATACCAAAACAGCTTTCTTTTTCGCTCCGCGTCCTCATACACTTTCCAATATCCCGCATACAGGCAGTTTTTTCCTTCGTTTTCCACAAATCCCCGCACATCCGAAACCGGATAGCCCAAAAACACCCCGATCTCATGTGGAAAGCCCGCGCCCTTTTCCCGATACGCCCCATAGCGCGTAGAAAGGGCGGACAAGAGTCCATGAAAAGAAAAGTCCGCGTATCCAAGCCCCGCAAGCAGTTGAACGACGGCGGGGTTTTTCAGATAAGACAAAAGCGGCTTTTTCCGGTATAAGAAAAAAACCGCTTTCTCATTTTTGGAAGCTTCCGGCTTTCCTTCGTAAAGCGACAGGCTTTTTATTTCCGTAAGCTTTAAAAGCTCCCCCGCGCGCCCGCTCTCTTTTTTTGGGAGCTGTAAAAGGTTGGATGGCTTTAGCCCTAAGATCACTGGGGCGCATTGCAGCGCAAGCTGTATTTCAATCGCTCCTATGTCCATATGCTGTAGCCTTATCCACGTTTCTGCCGTCATAGTTTTCTCCGCTCCTGATTGTCTTATTGGTTAGTATGGCAAGATCAGGCGGGAATATACGCGGATGCGATTATGATTTATCTTAATTTTCTCCTACAAAAGCGGCGCGATCGCTTTTAACAGAGCTCCTGTCAGCTTCCTCGTCAATTTTTCCGCCTTAACCGTTTCATGCGTAACCGTCCGGCATTTTTGCAGCGTTTTTTGAAAATCCTCCTCTATCTGCGCAATGCAAGGCACGCCATAGAGCCATGCGGCGCATTCAAAATGATGGTATAAGCTCCGGTAATCCAAATTGATCGTGCCGACCACGCCCTCCCTGTCGTCGCTTACAAAGACCTTTGCATGCACAAACCCGGGCGTATATTCATAAATATGCACGCCGGAATCCAATAAGGACGCGTAATGCGTCTTTGCCAGGGCGTAAGGGCCAGGCTTGTCCGGAATCCCAGGAAGGATCAGCTTTACGTCGATGCCGCGCTCCGCCGCAAATTTTAAGGCTGTCTCCATCTCCCCATCCAAGATCAGATACGGCGTCATAATATGCACGTATGTATGCGCCCGGTTTAAAATATCCATATAAACCCGCTCGCCCACCTTGTCGTCGTCTAACGGGCAGTCCCCAAACGGGATCACAAACCCAGGCGCATGCTCCTTAGGCAAGGCATGGTAAGACAAAAACCGTTCCGTCTCAAGCTCCCTTTCATCCATGCCCCACATCTGCAAAAACAAAAGCGTAAAGCTTTTTGCGGCCTCACCTTTTAGCATCACCGCCGTATCCTTCCAATGCCCAAACCGCTCGATCTGGTTAATATATTCGTCCGCCAGATTCACCCCTCCGGTAAACGCGGTATGCCCGTCGATCACCAGGATCTTTCGATGATCTCTGTAATTATAATGTGTAGACACAAACGGGACGACTGGAGAAAACATTTTACAAAGGATGCCCAATTCCCTTAATTTTTTCGGATAATTATGAGGCAGGGTTGAAAACTCGCAAGTGCCGTCATACATCAGGCGGACATCGACCCCTTCTTTGGCTTTCCTTGCCAATATCTCTAATATCCTGCCCCACATCAGCCCTTCGTCTACGATAAAATACTCCATAAAAATAAAACGCCTGGCCTGTTCCAGCTGGGCCAGCATTTCTTCCCACTTCTTTTCGCCCGAAGGAAAATAAGTGACCTCCGTTTTATCGTACACCGGGTGGCAGGCGTTTTGGTTTAAATAGCGCGCAAGGGCCGCCGCCCCTGGATTTTCTTTTTTTAACGCCTCAAACACCGCCAGATCCTGGGGAACGCATTCCTTTGTCTGGTCAATGATCTGCTCCACCCGCGCTTTCACCGCTTTATGCCCGATGTCGCTTTGGATATACCAATACAGCAACGCGCCAAACACGGGCAAAAGCATGATCACCACAAGCCATGTGATCTTCGCCGTCGGGTCCAGACGGCTGTTTAAAAGGTACAGCGCCATACCAATGGTAAACAAAGCCGCGCCGCCGATCACATGCGGCAGCAGGTTTTCAAACCACTGAAACAGGTTGAATAAGGCGCACACCTGTAACGCCAATAGCGCCACGAATATCCCCAGCCGGCTGAACATCGCGTGCACCAGCCCTTTTTGTCCTTTTTTTAACAGCCGTATCCCTTTACCGCCCTTATCTATGATCTCCATTTCACAAACCGCCTCCCACTTTTTTCTAAGCCCGCTTATCCGTCGCTTTTTCCTTAAAGCTAAGCATAAAGCCAAGCATGCTTGAATATAACTAATAATTATAGCAGTAAGCTTAGTGAAATGCTACACATAATTTCAATTTCCGCGAATCTTCCTTATTTTATTTCCGATATTCCTTCGGCACATCCTTGATGCTAAAGCTCAACCGGCCCATTTTGTCTTTCCCAAGGCAGACCACCGTCACTTCATCGCCCAAGGTCAGCTCGTCCTCCACATGGTTGATCCTGCCCTTTGCGATCTTGGAAATATGCACCATTCCTTCTTTTCCTGGCGCAAATTCGATAAACGCGCCAAATTCCTTGATGCTTACGACTTTCCCGGTAAAAATCTGGCCCTGCTCAAAGTCCGTCGTGATGATCCGTATCATATCCACAGCCTGTTCCATCTGTTCACGGTCTGTGCCGCAAATGGAAACCGCGCCGTCGTCGGTAATGTCGATCTTTACGCCGGTGCGCTCAATGATCTCATTGATCGTTTTGCCCCTCTGTCCGACCACGTCTCCGATCTTTAACGGGTCGATCTGGATCTGGATGATCTTAGGCGCATACTTTCCGACTTCCTTACGCGGCTCGGAAATCGCCTTTGACATCACCTCGTCCATAATGTAGATCCTGGCCTCCCTTGTCCTTGCGATTGCCTCTTCCACGATCGGACGCGTCAGTCCGTGAATCTTAATGTCCATCTGGATCGCCGTGATCCCCTTATGAGTCCCGGTCACTTTAAAGTCCATATCGCCGAAGAAGTCCTCAAGGCCCTGGATATCCGTCAGCACAATATAATCGTCGTCTGTCTCGCCTGTCACTAACCCGCAGGAAATCCCGGCTACCATGGACTTGATCGGCACGCCCGCCGCCATCAGCGACATGCAGGACGCGCAGGTGGAAGCCATAGACGTAGAACCGTTGGATTCAAACGTTTCTGACACCGCCCGGATCGCATATGGAAATTCCTCTGTGGAAGGAAGCACCGGTATCAACGCCTTTTCCGCTAACGCGCCATGACCGATCTCCCTTCGCCCCGGGCCTCTGGACGGCTTTGTCTCCCCTACGGAATAGGATGGGAAATTGTAATGGTGCATATATCGCTTTGTTACGATATTTTCATCCAGCCCATCTACACGCTGTACCTCCGATAACGGCGCAAGCGTTACGATATCGCAAATCTGCGTCTGGCCCCTTGTAAACATCGAAGAGCCGTGAACTCTTGGAATCAGGTCTACTTCTGCCGCTAACGGACGGATCTGGTTGATATCCCTGCCGTCTGGACGTTTGCGGTCTTTTAAGATCATCTTTCGCACGGTCTTTTTCTGATATTGGTAAACCGCCTCCCCTAAAACCGCAAGCCATTCCTCGTTTTCCGCAAAGGCTTCCTCCAGCTTTTCTGTGATCTGGCGGATATTTTCTTCCCGAACCTGCTTTTGGTCGGTGAACACCGCCTCCTCCATTTCCATTGGCGTAACGATCTCTTTTATCGCCGCAAACATTTCCTCCGGGATCGCAAAGCTTGTATATTCATGCTTCGGCTTTCCGGCTTCCTCAACCATTTGATTTATGAAAGCGTTGATGGTCTGGTTAATGTCATGCGCCTTATAAATAGCGTCGATCATCACATCCTCCGGGATTTCGTTCGCCCCGGCTTCGATCATAATGACCTTTTCCATAGTGGAAGCCACGGTAAGCTGCAAATCCCCGTTGTCCCATTCCTCCTGGGAAGGATTTATGATCAATTCCCCGTTCACCATGCCAAGCTGCGTCATTGCGCACGGCCCGCAAAACGGGATGTCTGAAATGCTTGCCGCGATCGCGGAGCCAAGCATTGCCGTAATCTCCGGGCGACACTGTGGGTCTACGCTCATGACCATGTTATTTAACGTCACGTCATTTCGGTAATCTTTTGGAAACAGCGGGCGCATCGGGCGGTCAATTACCCTTGATGTCAAGATCGCGTTTTCAGACGCTTTTCCCTCCCGTTTATTAAACCCGCCTGGAATCTTTCCTACGGAATATAATTTCTCCTCGTATTCTACGCTTAACGGGAAAAAATCGATCCCTTCCCTTGGCTTGTCCGAAGCCGTCGCCGTAGATAACACCGTCGTTTCTCCATACCGTACCAACGCCGCCCCGTTTGCCTGGGCGCAAACGCGGCCCAGCTCAACCGTAAGCGTCTTTCCGCCGATCTCCATTGAATAACTTTTATACATTTTTTTCTCCTTATTTGGCTGAAAAAAGAGCGGAAAAATCCGCCCTTTCCTACAAAGAATTATTTTCTTAAACCTAAGCGCTGAATTAAAGTACGGTATCTTTCAATATCAGTCTTTTTCAGATATGACAATAGCCCTCTTCTTTGACCTACCATTTTCAGCAGCCCTCTTCTGGAATGATGGTCATGCTGATGTACTTTTAAATGCTCAGTCAGTTCGTTGATCCGTTCCGTCAAAAGCGCGATCTGCACCTCCGGTGAACCGGTGTCGTTTGGCTTGCGGCCGTACTCTTTCATTATGGTTTCTTTCTTTTCCTTTGATAACATATCTGTCCTCCTAATTTTTCTACCGCCCAGATACTCAGTAAAAGGCCGGAGAGTCCGTTTACCGGGTATGGGCTTTCTTACGCTTACTCAATATAGCACACCTTTTATAACTTGTAAACACTTTTTCTGATATTTTTTCAGAAACACGTTGCAGGAAATCATTTGGCTACACTGCGACAGAAGGTCTTTTTATAACACGCGCCTGCAACAAACCGGCGTGCGATAAAACGCGTTGGACACCTTGATCCCGTCGCGGCTGTTGCTGGCATGCACGATCTGACCGCCGCCAATATAGATCGCAACGTGGCTGATATAGCCGCCGCTGCCATAAAAGATCAGATCCCCTGCCTGTAATTCCCCAGTAGACACGCTTCTGCCGTAACCCGCCTGCGCGCTTGCAAGATGCGGGAGGTAAACGCCGTATTTTGCCATGATCTGCATCGTAAATCCAGAGCAGTCCACGCCATTTGTAAGGCTTGTCCCGCCCCATACATAGCGGCCGCCAACATAGCTTAACGCTGTCTGCGCGACGGAAGACTGCCCGCCGCCCTGGGAAGAGCCTGTGCTGTTTGAACCTTCTTTATATGTATCCGGCGTAAAAGGCATGGCTTTCTTTAATTCGTCCGAAAGCTCCACATACTTCGCGTTGACGTAGCCCTGATCCGAATCGATCTTAACCTTGATCCATTCTTTGCCTTCCTTTAAAACCTCTAACTCCTCGTCCTCTGTCACGATTGATAAAATCGTGCAGTCCGTGTTTGGCTTTTCACGGATATAGACCGTCATGGTGTTTACGGTAGCGGTCCTCTTTTTTAATTTCTCCGCCTGCTTTTTGGCTTCGCTTCCAGTCGTGATAAACTCGCTTTTTACATATCCGCCTACCTTGCCTGAGGTGATATGGTACCAATCCCCTTCCTTACCGATGATCTCACAGCCCGCGTCCGCCGGTAGCTTGCCGATGATCTTTGCGTCCTCTTTCGCCTCAGAACGCACGTTTAAATAATTGTCCACATTCGCGATCCCTAGGTTTGTATAGCCGCAGATCGTGTCCGCTTTCTTTTTTTCTTCTTTTTTATCTTTATTATTATCCTTATGATCGGAATCCGCCTTACTTGATTTATCGTCTTTATCCGCTTTATCCTCTATTGAGCCAGCCGTATTTTTCTCCGCGCCCGTAACTGACACGCTGCCTGCCGCCAGCCTGCTTTCTTCTAAACAATCCGCTAACGCCGCGTTCACGCCCGCCCTTCCAGTCGCCGCGTAAATCGCCGATGTAGAGCAAAATGTAACCGCCAAGCTTGCTAACAACGCTGAACCAATCTGTAAAAATCTGTTTCTCATACTGCGCCTCCCGCTATTCCTTATAATATATTAACCCACTTTTGTTTCATGATTTTGTAATATTTGTGACATTTCTTGTTCGATTTTGTTATATTATAGCAATAGCGAAAACACTTGTCAATAATGTGTAATAATTTTGTAACAAAAATATTTTGATTTTTGAATGCCTTTTGGTTGACAATTTTTCATACGCTCCCCACTATTGTCAACCACATAGTTTACATTCTGGAAAAATACAGCCTGCCGTAAGAAATATCCTGGGCCAGCTGGTTTTTAAGCTGCTCCAACCCATCGAATCTGCGCTCCGGTCGGATAAAATGTAAAATGTTCACTATCACGTTTTTATCATAAACATTTTCACAGAAATCGTAAACATAGGTTTCCACCCCGACTGGATGCGTCCCGTCCACCGTCGGTTTTTTCCCGATATTGGTAATGCCGTTATATTTTTTTCCATTTAAGATCACGCTGGATAAATAAACGCCAAAGGGCGGCAGCAGCTTTTGCGGCTGGGGCTTAAGGTTAATTGTCGGAAAACCGATCGTGCGACCGATCTGACTGCCATGGACAACCGTCCCTTCTATAAAATAAGGATAGCCTAGCAGCTCGTTTGCAAGCTCTATATGCCCGGCTTCGATCTTACTTCGGATGTAGGTGCTGCTGACGTCCTCACTTCCATGGCGCATTTTTGGAATGACGCAAAGCTGGTAGCCATATTCTGCCGCATACCGCTCAAGCATATGGTGATCGCCCCTGCGGTTATGCCCAAAGCGAAAATCCTTGCCCACCACGATCCATTTGACGCAAAGGCGCCTGACCGCCTCTTCTAAAAACCGCTCCGCCTCCATTTCGATCAGTGGCTTTGCAAACGGGCATTCCACCAGGTAATCAACGCCCCGCTCTTTGAACATGCGCCTTTTTTCTTCGCTTGTGGTAATGACCCGATTCGCCCCGTTTAACGTCGGAAACCGAAATGTAAAAACTGCCGATTTTAAGCCCATTTTCTTTTTTTCGCCCAACGCGTCTAAAAGCAGTCCATGCCCACGGTGCAGGCCGTCAAATTTCCCAAGGGAAAGCGCGGTGTCCTCATTTAGCTGCAAGCGTTCAAAATCATTTTCGTACTTCATCTGCGGTTTTTCTCCTGCCAAAATCTTTATCAAAGCAAAATCTTCATCAAAGCAAGTGTCTTTATCAAAGCAAGAATTTTTATCAAATCCTTATTTGAAAAACAGCTTAAACGGCTTATATTCCCTGCGCGCTTCCTCCAGCTCGTAAATGCCGATAAACTCCCCTTTGTAATAGACCCTAAGCTTTTCACAGTTCGTTTTGGCCGCGTTCGCTTCTATATAAAAAGCGCGCCTTGGAAGCCGGTTTCCATTTAATAACAGCTTTTCATATTCCTCTCTTGCCTGCGCAGGAGGATACGCCAAAAACAACTGGTCTGTTCCGATCAGACGCTCCTTTAGCTGTCCAAGCCCCGCAAGCTTTTGGATGTCCGAAAGCTTTAACGCGTCCGAGGCCTCGAATATGCCGGAACGGGTGCGCACAAGGCTTTCCATGCATCCACCGCAACCTAATTTTTTTCCAATATCATCACACAAAGTCCGAATGTATGTACCCTTGGAGCAATGCACCCTAATCTTTACCCTGGGCAGGTCAACGTTTTCAACCGACAGGTCATAAATCTGCACGATCCTAGGCTTGCGCTCGACTTCTATCCCCGCGCGGGCAAGATCGCACAGCTTTTTCCCATTTACCTTAAGAGCGGAATACATCGGCGGAACCTGGCTGTACTCTCCTACAAACGTCTCCGCCGCCTCTAAAATTTCCGCTTCGGAGCAAGTTACGCCGCACTCCCGCAAAACCTTCCCGGTTATGTCCTGTGTATCCGTTTCCTTTCCAAGCAGCAGCACGGCCTCATACTCTTTATCCTTGTCGGTCAAAAGAGAGCATGCCTTTGTCGCCGTCCCAAGGCATACCGGAAGCGCCCCCTGCGCGTCCGGGTCTAAGGTTCCGGTATGCCCGATCTTTTTCTGGCGGCAGATCCCCCTAAGCTTTGCCACTACGTCAAACGACGTATAGCCTTTTTCCTTATAAACATTTAAAATTCCATTCATTTTACACCAGCTCGATTCAAAGGTTTGTTTATTTGCATTCTTATCTGATCTAAGATCGTCTCCAAGCACTTCTCCGGCGGCTGGTTTGTGGAAGCCCCCGCCGCGCGGATATGCCCGCCGCCCCCAAGCTTCATTGTAATCTGCGCGGCGTTCACATCGTCTGTGGACGTGCGCATACTGATTTTATAGCCGCCGCTTTCCTTTGGGTAAAATAAAATGGACGCAAGCACTCCCTTTGTAGAGCGCAGATGGGACACAATGCCTTCCAAATGCTTTGGCAGCGCGCCGCACGCCTCCATATCCTCTTTTGTGATAATGGAGGATATGCACTTACCGTCCAAATGCAGCCTGCTTTTTCGAATCGCGGTGGCTAAAATCAGGTTCTGCTCATAGGTCTTTTCCATATAGGTTTTGTCAACGATGCGCGGGAAATCGATTCCGGTATCCATCAAAAAGCCTGCGGCGCGCATTGTCTTTGACGAAGTGCAGGAATACTGGAATATTCCGGTGTCATGCACGATGCCCACATAAATGCATTCCGCGATCGGCTTTGTGATCTTCTCTTTTTCCAACAGGTCAAAGACCAACTCCGAGGTGGAGCTTGCGTCTGGAAAGATGTAGCTTTCGTCTCCAAACCCGCCATTGCTGATATGGTGGTCGATGCATACGACGCGCTTTGCCCTTTGCAATAATTTCGCGGCGGCTCCAAGCCGCTTTGCGTCCCCGCAGTCCATGACAAACATCAGGTCATACTCCTTACGAAACAGGTCGCTTGTTGTTTCATCCAGAGTAATGATCTCATCCGACCTTTCCAAAAATTTAAAAATATTTGGGATCGGCTCTAAAACCAGCTTCACATCCATGTCAGGATGATAAGCCTTTAAATAATTGTACACAGCCAGGCAGGAGCCAATGCAGTCACCGTCCGGCTTGACATGGCCCGCGATAACCGCCGTCTGCGCCTGGCGCAATTGCTCTTCCAGATTTTGCATGGCGTTCCTTCCTGATCAATCCTCCTTATTTTTCCCGGTCACCTGGTCAATAAGGCGTGACATATTGACCCCATATTCGATGGACTGGTCGATGATAAACGTGATCTGAGGCGTGTTACGCAAATTTACGTTTTTCGCCAAAGTCCGGCGTATATAGCCTTCCGCGCTCCTTAAGCCCGTAAGCGTGTCTTTTTGCGCCTGGGCGTCCCCTAAAACGCTGATATACGCCTTGCAGGTTTTTAGATCCGGCGCGACCTCCACAGACACGACGCTGGTCATTTGGCTGATGCGCGGGTCTTTGATCTCGTCATGTAGGATCGCGCTAAGCTCCCGTAACACTTCTTCATTGACACGTATATTTTTAATGCTATTTTTTCTCATTCTCCTGCCTTTCCTAAGGTTTTTAAAGGAACTGTGAAAGGATTTTTAAGAACGCGGCACTTCCACCATTTTATACGCTTCAATCTGGTCAAACTCTGCGATATCGTTAAAGCCTTCAAATACAAGGCCGCATTCATAGCCTGCCCGAACTTCCTTCACATCATCCTTAAAACGTTTCAAGGAAGCTAAATTGCCGTCAAACAGCTGCTCGCCTTCCCTTGTGACGCGGCATTTGCATCCCCGCTCGAACGTGCCGTCCAGCACATAAGAGCCAGCGATATTCCCAACGCCGGACGCTTTGAAGATCTGGCGCACCTCCGCATGGCCGATGATCTTTTCCTCAAAGACAGGATCGAGCATGCCTTTCATCGCCGAAGAAACGTCCTCGATCGCGTCGTAGATCACCTTATACAAACGGATGTCTACGCCTTCCCTTTCCGCCGTGGTCTTTGCCACCGGATCTGGACGGACGTTAAAGCCGATAATGATCGCGTTGGACGCGGACGCAAGGTTCACGTCGGATTCGTTGACAGAGCCTACCCCGCCATGGATGATCTTTACTACGACTTCCTCGTTCGACAGCTTTACCAAGCTTTGCTTTACCGCTTCCACAGAGCCTTGCACGTCTGCTTTTACGATAATGTTTAACTCCTTTACATTGCCGGACTGGATCTGTGAAAACAGATCGTCCAGCGACATGCGCGAACGGGTGTCCTCCAACAGCTTTTCCTTGCTCGCGGAAATATAGGTCTGGGCGAAACTGCGCGCTTCTTTTTCCGATTCGCATACGACAAACGTCTCCCCCGCATCCGGGACATTGCTCAATCCTAAAATCTCCACCGGCATGGACGGCTTTGCTTCCTTTACATTGCGCCCTTTGTCGTCGATCATGGCGCGCACCTTGCCAAAGCTGCTGCCGCAGGCGATCGGCTGGCCCACCTTTAACGTTCCTTTTTGCACAAGCACGGTCGCCACCGCGCCGCGCCCTTTATCTAACTTCGCTTCAATAACAACGCCTCTTGCGTTGCGTTTTGGATTTGCCTTAAGCTCTAACACTTCCGCGGTAAGAAGGATCATTTCCAAAAGCTGCTCGATGCCCTCATGCGTATGGGCGGACACCGGAACAAAGATCGTGCTGCCGCCCCAATCCTCCGGAATCAGCTCATATTCGGAAAGCTCCTGCTTTACGCGCTCTACATTCGCATTCGGCTTATCGATTTTATTGACCGCGACGATGATCTCAATGCCAGCCGCCTTCGCATGGTTGATCGCTTCGATCGTCTGCGGCATCACGCCGTCGTCCGCGGCCACAACTAAGATCGCGATATCCGTGGAATTTGCTCCGCGCATACGCATCGCTGTAAACGCTTCATGGCCTGGCGTATCTAAAAATGTAATGTTTTCCCCATTGCATTTTACGGTATACGCGCCGATCGCCTGCGTGATGCCTCCGGCTTCCTTATCCGTCACCCTCGTATTTCGGATCGCGTCAAGCAGGGAGGTTTTTCCATGGTCTACATGACCCATGACGCATACAACTGGCGGGCGGGACGTCATCTTGCTTTCGTCCTCTTCGCCCTCCTTTAACAATTCCGCGATCACGTCTATCTTTTCTTCTGGTTCCGCGATGCAGTTAAATTCTAACGCGATCTCCTCCGCATGCTCGTAATCGATATCCTGGTTTACCGTGACCATCGTGCCTTTTAAAAACAGCTTCTTTACGATGATGGAAGGCTGAACCTTCATCTTATCCGCCAGCTCACGGATCGTCATATGCTCTGGCAGGGTAATGGAGCGAATCACCTCTTCCTTGGCTGCCGGAGCAGGAGCCGGGGCTTTCTTTTTATGCCCGCTGGTCTTTTCCAGGTTTACATAGCGCTCCTGCTTCTTGCCGCCCAGCTTGTCGTAATCTCTTGTATTGTTGTTTTTCTTTCTGCCGTTGTCTCTATCCCTAGCATCTCTGCTTTCCTTGCGGTATTCATCCGGCACGGATTTCGTCGCGTCCTTGCGGAAACGGTTTACTTCTGAATCCTGCCTGCCTTTAAATTCCTTCTGGCGATTCGGATTGACTTTGCCACCGCCTTTATCACCGAAATTGTTACCGGTATTCGCTCGATTCTTCGAACGGCCTTTTTCACCTTTTTGTTCAAATCCCCCATTTTTTCCACCCCTGTCATTTCTGGAACGCTCTGGCGCCCCGTTTTTGGCATTGGCGTTGCTTCTTGAAAATACATTCCCCAAAATCTTCGCATGGCCGACGCTTTGACTCCCAACGCTGGCATGTTTTTCCATAGACTGCGTATTTTTTGCCGCGGCTGTTTTATCCTGCGACTGGCCAGCGCCAGAAGTCGGTTTTTCCTGTGGGCGCTGCGGTTTTTCGATGGATTTTTCCGCTGATTTTTCCATCGGCTTTTCCTGCGGCTTTACAATCTCATCATCCGGCACATGCGCGGATGCCCTGTCATAATTTGGTCGGTCCGCGTTTGGACGGATCGGCACATGCGGCCTTTCCGCCTGAGGCTTTCCATTCCTCTGCCCCCGCTCCCCGGCCTGTTTATTTTTCGGCTTACGCCGCCCCTGCTTGCTGTACTGGGCGTTAAATACCGCTGTAATGCTGGATTTCTTTTTTGGGCGCGCTTCCCCTTCTTTTGCGTTTTCCTTTCCGCCCTCCTTTGCCGCCGCTTTCGCATCCGACTTTGCGGCAGGCTTTGCCTTTGGCCTTTGGCCTTTTACTTCTCCCTGCCTTTGCTTTGCAGGCTTCGCCTGGTTTTCGGCTTTTGCAGCGCTTTCTGGTTTGTTGGCGTTTCCAGTTTTAACAGGGCTTTCGGCTTTTCCTGCATTTTCTGGTTTTCCCGCGTTTTCCGCTTTTGCCGGGCTATCCGCTTTTCCCGCGTTTTCCGCTTTTGCCGGGTTTTCGGCTTTACTGTGGCTGACGGTTTTTACAGCGCCATCTGCCTTCCTCGGATTTTCCGCCTTTGCGGCGTCCTCGGCTTTCCCCGGATTTCCCGCCTTTGCAGAACTTGCGTTTTTCGCGGTATTTCCCGCGATATCTCTGATTTTTAGATTTTTCCTGATATCAGCCTCATCTTCTTCTAATAACAGGTTGGAAGCGGTATAAGTTTTTTGTCTCTCATTCCCCTTCTTATTCATATAATCTACAATTAACCGGCTTGCTATTCCTAATTCTTTTGCTAGTTCATGTATTTTCTTCTGCTTTGCCATATACTAATCATTACCTCCATTATTCAGTTTCCATTTTCATAAACTCCTTAATAATTGCCTTTGCCAGACATTCATCTACAACAGCCAGTGATGCGCGCATCTGTTTCCCGATGCATTTTCCAAGGGTTTCCTTATCGGAATAATTATAATAAGGAACCTGGCGATATGCGCACATATCCGAAAAATGCTTTTTTGTATTATCAGACGCATCGGAAGCGGCGATCACCAGATATGCCTTTCCTTGTTTTATCGCCTTTTCCGTTGAAAATTCTCCACTTACGATTTTTCCTGCTTTCATGGCTATCCCTGTCATAGACAATATTTTATCTGGCTTCAATCTCCTTCATCTCCTCTCGCAACAATCCAATCACTTCTGGCGGGATCCCCGTCTTTAAAGACCGCTCCAGGCCCTTCGATTTAAGCGCAAGCTCCAGGCAGTCTTTCTTTTTACAAATATAAGCTCCCCGTCCATTCATTTTTCCGGTTTCATCCAGGCTGACCCCCTGCTCCGCGCTTTTGACAACGCGTATCATATTTTTCTTTTCATTCGCCTGTCTGCATCCGACGCATATCCTGGAAGGGATTTTTTTTGCTTTCATACAGATTCGACACCTTCTTTATTTTTATCCGAGCGATCGCCTGCCGCATCGTCTTTTTCACCCTCTTGCGTTAGCTTTCTTCCATGCTTTTTTCTATATTTTCTTCCACACTTTCTTCTACATTTTCTTCTATATCGTCTCCATAACCGCTGTCGTAATCTCCATTTTCATCCTCCGCGTTTTCTTCCCTGTTATCTGCGTCCATTTCATCGAGATCATCTATGTTATCTGTGGCATCTATATCATCTGCGTCATTTATATCAGTTCCGTCATCTTCGTATTCTTGCGCATCCTCTTCTGTATAGCCATCCTGCTCATAGCCTTCTTCCGCATCGCCATCCTGTAGATATTCATCCTCTGCATAGTCTTCCTGCTCATAGTCGCCCTCCGCATAGTCGTCTTCAGCGTAGTCATCCTCGTAATCGTCGTAGCCTTCCTCCATATCTTCATAATCATTTTCATAATCAATGAAGTCTCCGGCTTCCCTAGCCTGGGTTTCACTTTTTATGTCGATTTTAAACCCGGTAAGCCGCGCCGCCAAGCGGGCGTTCTGACCTTCTTTTCCGATTGCAAGGGACAGCTGGTAATCCGGGACGACGACCTTCGCGCTCTTTTCCTCCCCGTCCGCAATGACCGAAATAACCTTTGCAGGGCTTAAAGCGTTTTCAATGAGCATCGCCGAGTTGTCATTCCATGTAATAATGTCAATCTTTTCCCCCTGAAGCTCCTTTACGACGGCGTTTACCCTCGTGCCGTTCATGCCGACGCAGGCGCCTACCGCGTCCACGTCCGGATCGTTGGAATAAACCGCGATCTTCGTCCGGCTCCCGGCTTCCCTGGCGATGCTTTTGATCTCCACGATGCCATCACGAACCTCCGCCACTTCGGACTCAAACAAGCGTCTTACCAACTCCGGATGCGTCCTGGATACGAGCACCTTCGGCCCTTTGGATGTGGATTTCACCTCAAGGATATATAGCTTGATGCGCTCCGTTGGCTTAAAGCTTTCCCCCCTCACCTGCTCGTTTTCCGTTAAGATCGCGTCCACTTTCCCAAGGTCAATGCTGATGTTTCTTCCTATATAACGCTGCACGATCCCAGTGACAATGTCCCTTTCCTTGCTGTAAAATTCATCGCAGAGAATCTTCCTTTCTTCCTCACGGATTTTCTGTAGAATTACATTTTTGGCATTTTGGGTCGCAATGCGCCCAAATTCCTTGGATTTGATCTCTATATTTACAATATCCCCAAGATTGTAACTGCTATGGATCATTTTCGCATTTGCAAGGCTGATCTCAAGCACCGGGTCGGTCACTTCCTCCACGACTGTTTTCCCCTGATAAACATGGTATTCACATGTTTCCGGATTCATATCCACCCTGACATTGTCGGACTTGCCAAAATGATTTTTGCATGCCGTGATCAGCGAAGTCTCTATCGCTTCAAGCAAAATCTCCTTGCCGATATTTTTTTCTTTCTCCAATATATTCAATGCCTCTAGTAACTCATTGTTCATTCTTTCGATCCTCCTAAATCTGTTTGGCGCATTGCGCCAAAGCATTTTGGCTTTCCGGTTTAAAAATCAATCGCCTGGCGAATTAAGGCAATCTCGCTTTTTTGAAACGTCATTTCCGCGTCCTCTTCTATCTGGATAGTCACCGTCTGGTCCGTATACGCTTTCAGCCGCCCACAAAATTCCTTTTTATGCTCTATCGCACGGTAAGTGCGCACCTCTACGTCCTTTCCGATGTTCCTGACGTAATCTTTTTCTTTTTTCAACGGCCGCCCAAGCCCCGGGGAGCTGACCTCAAATGTATAAGAGCCTTCAATATAATCCAGCTCATCTAAAATCGGGTTCATCTGCTTTGCGACCGCCTCGCAATCGTTTATCGTAATCCCGCCCTCTTTGTCAATATAAGCTCGCAAATACCATGCGCTTCCTTCTTTCACATATTCCACATCTATCAGTTCAAACTGAAACCGCTCTAAAATCGGCAGCAACAGCCGCTCTGTCTTTTCCTCATATTCTTCCCTTTTTGACATATTGGCATCTCCTCATTCACTCATTACAACGCGAATTGAGAGTGGACCGAAATCCACTCTCAATGAACAGCTACAATATTCTTATTTTTACGATAACACTTTCTTCTATAAATTGCAAGCATTTACAGAAAAAGCCTTTTCAAACAGTTCGTACGGGAATCGAACCCGTGTTTCCGCCGTGAGAGGGCGGCGTCTTAACCTCTTGACCAACGAACCATTTTGCTCAAAATCAGAACAAAATTATAGTATCACAAGGGTTGGGAAAATGCAAGCGTTTTTTTACATTTTTTTCAAAATTTTTTTGAGCAGAGGAACAGGTAAGATAAAACGCTGCAATTATCATAGATAGCCGAACGCCGGGGGATGAAGGACGGGCCTGGCTGGTTTTCATATGTTAAACACAGTAAAACCTCTGCTATTATCCTCAACCTTAGATGATTTTATCTCACTTCTATTAGGAAACAAAATAACGCCTGTCTGACTAGGACTTTTATAGGGAAAACAAAATAATGCCTGTCTGATCAGGATTTCTTATAGAAAAAACAGAATAGCGCCTGTCTGACAGATATCGCATACAACAATTTCCGGTAACGCCAGTGAAAAACAGCCTGGAGAGGGGAGCTGCCCGGCCTGGCTGGGGCGTATGGAAGAATGTTTAGAAGTTCTTAGTATTCTGTTTGATAAACAGGCGGCGAAGCCGTAAGCGGGGCCTTTCGCTTCTGGCGCAGCCAGAGCGATTGAGGAGCCGCGTCCGTCCGGCTGTGAAACATAAAATCAGAATACTTAGAACTTCTTACATTCTGGAGTGGCCCAAGACAGGCCGAGCAGCTCCTCTCTCCAGGCGTTCGGCCAGCTAAATCCCAAACAAATAGACTTCTATCCAATATTATGTTACACTATCCTTATCTTGCAAACATTTTTATCAGAGTTATCAAAGGGGGACTTCAATGAAAATCAGAAAACAGAAAACGAACTCTGTCCAACAGCCGCAAAAATGGCCCAAAATTTTAACGGCGGCTATGGCGCTGCTTTTTATCCTGCATTCTCCGACTGCATCCACACCCGCCGCGGCTCCCCAAAAAAATCCGTCTGACGCGGCCTTTCTGAAAAAAATCATAAAGGAACAGGAGGCATATGGCGTGGAAGGCATATCGGATATGGATAACGCGCGCCAGTATGGATGGGAAAAAGACAAAAACGGTGAATTAAGGCTCTGTCGAATTTACTGGGAATATACGCCTATGCATGGCGCCATATCTTTAAACGGATTTCCAAAGCTAAAGTATCTGCACTGCCATAATTTATACCGCAAAGACGGAATCACAAGTCTGGACGTAAGCGAAAATAAAAATCTAGTGGAATTAGATTGCGCGGGAAATCAGTTAAAAAGTCTGGACGTAAGTAAAAACCGAAAGCTAAAAAAGCTTGTATGCTCTGATAACCTGCTAAAAGACCTGGATGTCCGTAAAAACAAAAAACTGACAGAGCTTAATTGCTCTGAAAATAAGCTGACCCGCGTGGATATAAGCAAAAACAAGGCGTTGCTGGAATTTGACTGTTATAAAAACAACATTACATCGCTGGACGTTTCTAAAAATTCAAAACTCCGATACCTGAATTGCCGGGGAAATCATTTAAAAAGTCTGGATGTTCGAAAAAACAAAAAGCTAGACAGCCTGGTCTGCGCCTGGAACCAGCTAGAGGCATTGGATCTGTCGAAAAATAAGAAGCTAGACAGCTTAGCCTGCCATGATAATAAATTAAAACGCCTGGATATAAGCAAAAATCAAAAGCTTTCGAATTTACAATGCTCAAATAACGGCCTTCAAGCTTTCGATGTAAGCAAAAATCCAAAGCTGGAAACCCTAAATTGCTCCAAGAACGCCCTGACAAGCCTGGATATAAGCAAAAATCCAAAGCTGGAAACTCTGGATTGCTCGAAGAATAACCTGGCAAGCCTGGATATCCGTATGAATCGGAACTTAACCTATCTGAATTGTAAAAAGAACAGCCTGACAAGCCTGGACGCAAGCAATTCCCCATCATCCACGACGCTGGTCTGCGATGATGGCGTCGATGTTATTTTCCCCCAGCCGCTTTTGGACTGACGCTTTGAAAAACACCGCCCTGTTTTGTAAATATATGATATTGCGAAGTAAGGAAAAAAATGGTAAGATGATACCGGTAACTACATAGCAGTATGAACATCACAAAGGAGGAGTTGTTATGTATCAAGTACAACAGCGAAATATCGCACTGTGCATCGTCTTGTCGATCGTCACCTGCGGCATCTATGGCATATACTGGTTTATATGCCTTACAGACGACACCAATACGGTTGCGGGCGAGCCTGGCACGTCCGGCATCCTGGCATTTATCCTTACCATCGTCACCTGCGGCATTTACGGCTTATATTGGGCTTACAAATGCGGTGAAAAGCTGGACAAAGCCAAATCAGACCGGGGAATGATCTCTTCCAACGGCGGGATTTTATATTTGATCCTGTTTCTGTTTGGCGGGCTTATCGCCTATGCGCTGATCCAAAACGAGTTGAATAAACTGGCAAGCTTTTAATCGCGATTATAATGGAAGATAAAAATGGCGGATAAAAAAAATAAAATAGAACCAAAACGGCTTCGAAATATCCTGGCGCTTTTCCTTTGCTTAGCCGGGTATTACGGGATCGTAAGGCTTACCAAAAAAGGAATCCCATGCCCGTTTCATTCTATTTTCCACCTCAAATGCCCAGGCTGCGGCATCACGCACATGCTCTTAGCCCTTTCACAAGGCAGATTTTTTATGGCTTTCCAGAGCAACCCGGTAATATTTTGCTTTTTGCCGTTTCTAGCATGGATTATATTAAAGGCTGTATGGAGTTATTTAACCTGTGTCAACGCAAGCTGGCAAACATGGGAAAATTACGGGATGCGGGCGCTTGTGGTCATATTGGCGGCATTTGGGGTTGTCCGAAATCTTATTTAAAACAAGCAGGAAGTTTCAAATCAAAGACGGGCATACTGCAAACCAGATTAAAAATGGTGTGCGGTATGCCCGGTTTTGATCGATACGGCATATCATTCCACTAGAATAATTTAAAACAAACACGCTCTAGTTATATCTTTTATAATTTCGTGTTATATGTAATTGGGGGATGCAACGAATCCCAGGCTTTTTCCAATTCCGCTTTATTCTGATCATACCACCTTTTTATGTCACGCTGAAAATCAGGCGGCATCCTCTCTCCGCTTCCAGTATAAAGCTCTCCTGTTTTCAATTCAAAAACAGCTTGATATTCAGAACAGGATACATGAAAATGAGGTGGATGATACTCAAATTCTTTCCCGCGAATTTCTATTAAATATTTTTTATCAACCATCCATTTTTTTATTTCCGGCGAACGCTCCCACCATTTTATAGAATAGATGTTATCAAGCTCTATCTCATATCTTTCTTCATTCATAAAAGCCGTTAGGCGCAGGCAATCCATTTTGTAAACGGGATGCTCAAAAGAAAGAATGGCGCCTTCGTGTTTACACGCTTCTGTAAAACAATTTTGCGCCGCGAACTTTTCTCTATATTCTTCATCAAATTTGTATTCAAATGAATCTTCGAGATTATTTTCATCTTCAGACCATATGACCGGCTTGCGATACAATTTTACTAAAGATAATTTTAATTTTGTCAGCGCCGGATTCCGTTCATTTTTGTGCGGCTGTATTTTTCCCAGGTTACAATCTTTGCATACTTCACAACTCCACAGGGAATCTTTTTTCCAGATAACGCTTCCTTCCTCCGCTTCTATTTTATTTAAAACAGGAAGCGTATATGCCCTTAGAGAATCGAAAAACTCAGTTATATGATTAAATTGCCCCCTTAATGAATATTCATTTACAAAATAATTCATGTTCTCTCATCTTCCTTATGGTATTTCTATAATCCAAGCATCCGATCCAGATCAATATCAAACTGATCAAACAGATCGTTTATATCCAATTCGTTATTGGTCCCTATAACTTTCCCAAATTCACCAAATTTTATAGGATTGCATTGCGTATTATAAGTTTTGTCAAGCACGAAGAAATTGACTTTTATATAATCTTCTTTCATGGTTTTGTTAGAAATCCCTACCCTTATCCCATTAAAAATATGATCGCTGTGTGTTTCCACAAAAAGCTGACGACCTGAGCTGCTGACAAAATATAAAAATTCACATAACCTGGACTGGGCTTTCGGATGGAGGTGGATTTCCGGATTTTCTATTATAATCACATCATCTATATCAGAAGCCAGGCATGTAATTAAAATCGTTATTAAATAACTGATTCCAGATCCCACATTCACCGGCCTGCTATACATTACTTCGGAATTCAAATTTGCCGGATTATTGTTATATTTTACCTGTAAGTAATTTGTTTTTTTTATATCTTTCACTAAAAGATTCGCGCCTATGATATAATTCAGCCAATAATTCACTTGTTCGTACAGACTGTTTGTTAAATTCTCTTTATTTTTCACTAATTTTTCATCTACAGGATCCGACTCATGATCCATCAGGTAAGAAAACGAATGTTCACCGTCAATTCCTAAATTATCATCATTCCCGAAATATTTTTCGTAAATATCCTGCGGGCCCAATCTGTTGCAGGATAAATAATGAAAACCATACTCCCAGTTAAGATGCGTCGCTTCAACTTCATTGTCAAGAACGCAACCATCGAAAATATCCATATCAACCACATCGTCTAAATCACTCCATTTTGTTGATACCTTTACATCGCAAAGTTTTTTCGAATTTTCGCTAAATTCAACCCATGCAGGCTCTTTATATCCGTTCTTCCATATCCAGATTTTAATATTAGAATCCTGCATAGAATAATTATGCGCTTCCCTATATTCCCCCAGCGATATTAACGGGCCATTTAAGCCGCTTTCATCGATACCATTTTGCGCATCTAAAAGCAACGCCTGCAAAAATGTTGATTTTCCTGCCGAATTTGTCCCTACAATTAAATTCAGCCTGCTGCATTCAATCGTTAAATCTTTAATTGATTTTAATGCTCTTATCCGCACTTTCGTAATCATGTTTTAATCTCCTTAATCACTAAGTTCATCATTCGGAAACGTCCCTCAACGTTTGATACGCTATCCCGTCCATTTCCAATATAACCCGAAAAATCTTTACTATTAATCGTATTATATAGTTTATCCTTTAAAACGTCCTTTATTCCTTCTTTTTGCGTGGTTATATTGGTCATAAGAAATAACGTTGTTTCAAATAAATTCATATTTATCGGATGCGTCGCCGTTTTTCTAAACGCTAATTTTCCCAAATAAAAATACGAATTCTCCAAAGCGCTTTCCGTCTGTTTTTTTAGCTTCATTAAATCCATATCTGTACACGAATTTAAATATTTCAATGAAATTTCAATTAAATAATCAACATCTCCATTGTATTGATAATCCTTTCCCCCAACAGAAAGCTTCCTATTAAGGTACAGATAGAACGCAAAAAAGCGTGTCAATAAATAAGCTCCTTTCATACGAAAATCTTTTTTGGCCTCAATGCGGGCAGCTTTTTGAAAACTCTCACCTTCTGTTATCTCATGGATCATTTCCATTCCTTTTCCCTGATACAGCGCATTCCGAATTTCCTGTTTGTTGAGCTTAGTCCCTCCACGATTTACCCGGTCAAAAATATCAAACAAAATTTTATCCGGCGTTGGCGGCAGAATAACATGAGCATATACCTGATAATCTTCCAATTGGGATTGATATATTCCCAATTCATCTTCAAGATCTTTGAATCTTTTCGTATTCAAAAAATCAAGGATCTTAAGATTTTTCATAGAAAACTCATTGTTTAAATACTCAAACAGTGCGGATAAGCGTTGTTTTCCATCTACAACCACATATTTCGAATTGTCTAATTGCTTAAAATAAAATATCGGCAATGGAAGGCCCATCAAAATACTTTCAATCAATTCACATTTTTGCTTTTCATTCCAAACTCTTTTTCTTTGAAATGAAACATCAAGAATTAGTTTTCCCTGCTTATACTTTCTTAGAAGTTCATATATGGAAAAATCTTTTTTCGTAACGCGCACTTCTTTAAAAACGTAAGAATTGGCAATTCCTTCGTACTCCATATTTTCTAATTCATCCGCATTTTCTAATTCAATCTCATCTTCTGATTTTTTTTCTTCAAATTTTTCCATATTTTCACCTTAAACTATGACATTCACACACAGCTTGCATACCTGCCTGCTCCATTTCTACAGCATTACACCATTTTGCACCTTTCTTTATATACCGTTAAAAAGGCAGTGCCGCTTTAGGCCCTGCCTTTCTTATTCCCGCTATCATCCATCAATTGACCGCAACCCGGTTCTTCCCATCCTTTTTCGCTTCATAAAGCGCCGTGTCCACCCGCGTGCAAAGCGTATCGATCGTATCCTCCTCCATCGCCTGGGTCACGCCGATGCTGACAGTCTGCGAACGCATCACAGGATATGTCGTGGACGCAAAACAGCGTCGGATCAGCTCCGCGATCAAGGATGCCGCCGACCGGTCCGCTTCGGATAATAGCAGCATAAATTCCTCGCCGCCCCACCTTCCTGCCGAAAACTGGGTGGACGACTGCATCTGCTCATTGCGCAAAATATCCGCAAGCGTAATGATGACCCGGTCGCCCTCCTGATGCCCGTAGGTGTCGTTGACCTGTTTAAAATTATCAATGTCCAGCATGACAAGGGAAAACTTCTTATTTAATACATTCCTAAGGCTTTCTGAAATCCGCCTTTGGATTTCCGCCCGGTTATAAAGCCCTGTCAGCCCGTCGGTAATGACCGCCTTTTGCAGATTTTCATTTGCCAGCTTTAACTCTTCATTTTTCTCCGCCAGCTCTAAGGAAGTCGCGCTGATAAACGTGGCAAGCCTGGAAACAAGCGGCACTTTAGATAGCTGCGTACGCCCTGTCGAAGACGCGGGCGCGCGCCCCTTTGCCTTTTGCCCCTCCCGCATTGCCGCGACCACAAGCGTGACGTTATGCTGGTTTAAGCAGCCGTTCGTCCGTATAAACTCCCCATGGGAAAAAAATCCAACGGAAGAAGCGATGTCCCGAAACGGCTCCAGCTCGTAGGTCGGCTCGTTGGACGTCCAAAACGTGCGCCTTGCCGCACACGAAAAAATATGCAAAAGATCCGGCGAAAACCCACGGATGCGCTCGCTGTCCTCCGCGATGCTCTCCACGATCGTCCTTGGATCCCCATAAGAAATCTGGACTGTGGAGCCAAGCTCGATATCCGAAGACATCGTAATCGAGCGGTCTTCATTGCTGGCCACTGGAACGCGCAGGATCGTCGTGTCGTTATGCTCGTAAAACAGCGGAAACTCCAATGTATTGTAAAAGAAATTTTCGTCGTTATTAATGTTTAGATATTTCCGGTAAACGTCATATGCCGGAATGCCGTCTAATTCCTGCAAAATGCTGCCGTCGGATTTCGTCACGCAAAATTTCCTGCCAAGAGGCTTCCAGCCGGTTATCTTAATCGCGTCAACAAAAAACTCTTCCCCGCCATAAAACACAACGAGGATGGAACTAGCTGAAAATTCACCCGCAGACGACCAGACGCAGGAAGCGTCGCTTGTAATGTCATCGCTGCACGCAACGCCGCCAAATATCTGTATGTCCCCGCGGATTTCCTTTAAGCCGTCGCAAAACCGCGTATATGAGCCTTCCGGTATCGTAAAATACATCTCTATCGCCTTAACCCACGGATTTGCCTTTGCCTCGTTGGCAATGCTTTCGGTTATCTCATCTACTGAAAGTTTTTCGCTGTCATACTGGAAAACTTGAAACTGCGTAGACGCATAGTCAAATATGGTCGCCACAACGCTCATGCGCGGCGAAAGCTGGCAGTCCACGAGGTTGCCGCTTGTGGAACAGCCGATATAAGGCGTGCCTGGAAACACCTGTTCAATCGCTTCTCCAACCGGAGCCACCGCCCGCTCCTCCAAAATCTCAGAATAAATCTGGAACATCATCTTCGAAGCTTCTTTTTCCACGCACGTACGCTTAAAATCCTGCAATTGCTCCAGGAAGCTTTCCGTATCATTGTATGCAATCTGAATCTGTCTCATATGTACTCCTTTAACTGGTTTTTACGTCCGAAAAAGCCGTCTTTTAATATCCAAACACCTCTGCCGCCTTCCTCATTTTTTCCACTATCGAAACGCCAAACGGACAATTCGCTTCGCATTTCCCACATTCCACACACTCGGACGCATGATGCTCAAGCAGCCTGTAATGGTCTGCAACCGTCTCCGGCACATCCCCCTTTGCGGCGCATAGATTCAGATATTTATTCACATCCGCCACGCAGATTCCCACGCTGCACGGCGCGCAATGGCCGCAGTACATGCAGTTTCCATGGAACTGAAATTTTTTCATTCCTGAAAGCGCCACAGAATAATCCCGCTCTTTTCTATCCGCTTTTTCGTACAACGCGGTTTTTTCAATTTCCTCCAATGAGCGGCATCCCGCCATCACAGAAACCACTCCCGGCCTTGTAAGGCAATATTCGAGACACTGGTATTCATGAAAAGCCACGCCAAAAGGCGAAAGCTTCGCGTCTAACATATCCCCGCCGCCAAACGCTTTCATAACGTCAATCGCGACATTTTCCTTCTCGCAAAGCTCATAAAGCCCTTTGCGCTGCGGGTTCATATTTGTAAAGCCCGCTGCGTAATTATCCGGTTCAAACAGCGCGTTCACATCCTCGTTCGGCGGCTGCATATCATACGCCGCATTGACGGAAAACATCAATACGTCAATATCCCCGCTTTCAACCGCCGCCCGCGCCACCAAAGGATTATGGGAGCTTAGTCCAATCCCCCGGATTTTCCCCTGCCGCTTTAATTCCTTGCAGTAATCGAGAATCTCCCCGTCAAAAACCTCTTTATAATCGCTTTCGCTGTCCACATAGTGGATCATGCCGATGTCTATGTATTCCGCCTTTGTCCGCGTCAACTGGTCTTCAAAAGCCGCCCTTGCTTTTTTTAAATCCCTTGTCCGCAAATACTGGCCATCCTCCCAAACGGCGCAAACATGCCCCTGCAAAACAAACCGATCCCTGCGCCCGTTTAACGCGGCTCCTAAATGATCGCGAAAATCCGGGTTCGGGGCGTACATATCTATAAAATTAATGCCAAAATCCGCCGCCGCGTCGATCATCCGAATAAATTCTTCCCTGCTTTTTTCCAAAAAGCCTTCACACCCAAGCCCGATCTCACTGACCTCTAACCCCGGGCAGCGCTTTATCTTACGATATTTCATCCTGATCCCATCCTCCAAACACCGCCGGGAAGCATTTATTCCCAGCGCATAAAAAAGCAAGTCATCCGTTTTCCAGCGTATTCATGATCAATGCCATCAATACAAGATCTTGATCCGACGCATTTTTTGTACTGTGCCCGTCCCCGTCTTTACACATATGCATATCGCCTTCGTGAAGGACGACCTCTTCTCCATTGTCATCCACGAAAGCTTCCCCGGACAGCACCACGTACGCTTCAAACTCCCCGTTATGCCCATGATACCCGATGGACGCTCCTGGCGGGATCACAAGCCTGCTAAACACCCTGCCATGCCCCGGCGCCTCCTGCGGCAGCAGCCAGTCTTCAAACGTAACCTTCCCCTCGCCGCCCTGGGCGTTTTCCACCGTCCTTATCCTTATATCCGCTTTCCTCCTAACCATAAAAAACAATCCCCCTTCTGTTGCATCCGTGATCATAATCTTCCTGATTTGTATTTAAGCCTGTTTTTTACCAAGCGCTTGATTTATGGATTCTGGTAATTACGGGCTTATTTAAATTATACGCTGTAAACTTTGTTCTGTAAATACTTATAAAAATAATTTTTTTGGAAAGACGCTTTGTTTGAGGAACAGTTGAGATTTGTCCGTGAAAAAGCAAGAGATAACCTGCCTAATGAAAAAACGTATAAAAAATTTTATCGCCACGCTTTCGAAAATCAGCCAGGAGAGAGGATTTGCATGACCTTACGGGGGCGTTTGGAGGAATGTTTAGATGTTCTTCGTATTCTGTCCGATAAACAGGCGGCGCAGCCGAAGCGGCTCCTTTAGCCACTGGCGCAGCCAGGGGCGGACTAGGGGCCGCTTCCGTCTTTCCCAAAACCTGCCTTTATTTAAACTCTACAAGTTCCCCCACCGGAATCCTGTTTTTTCCATGCCTATCCTTATCCGCCGCCATTTCCGCAGAATACCCAAGAGCCAAAATATTAATCGGCTCTAAATTTTCCGGCAACCCCAGCTCACGCTTTAAAACATCCGGTTTAAAAAAGCAGATCCATACACTTCCAAGCCCCAAGTCTGTAGCCGCAAGCATCATATGGTCTGTCAAAATAGAAGCGTCAATATCCGCCGTCACCATACCGTCAAACGGCCGCTTCCACGCCTTACCTTTATCCACGCACACAACGATAGCCACAGGCGCGCCATAAATATTCGCTGACTTTGCAACTGCCGAAAGCCCTTCTTCGCTCTTTACAACAAACAGCCGCACCGGCTGCAAATTTGCCGCTGTCGGCGCGACATGCGCGGCTTCCAATATCATCTCAAG
>CANDMI010000025.1 GCA_947385775.1 uncultured Eubacterium sp.
GCACAAGGGATACAGCGATTTTTTAATCTACTAACTGTCAAAGACAGGATTATAGTATACAAAACTGGAAAAATCATGTCAAGGAAATTCATGGGAAATCCCAAAGCCCCTCATCTTAGATGAGTATCTTTTTTCTGGGATCGCCCTGCGCGCGGTGCACGACGAAAGCGTCCAGGTCAAATATAGAGCTCCAGACCGTTTCAAAGTCCGGGGCATCGTCGTACTGGCTCATTGATTTTTGTTTCAACATCCCCAACACGATCAGATCAATCGTCGCCATTTTCTAAATCCTCCTTTTATCCTTGTCAATTGCTATCAATTCTAGTATAGGCTTTTGCAAAATACAAGTGTTATATTTTATAGTGCATAGCATAATACTTATGCGTTTCTAAATATTTTTCCATGCAAAAAATTGCTTATAGTGAAACAAGAATAAAATAGACTTTGCGTTTCGGATATGATATAATAGGATAGTTTATAAATGTCTTTCTGTAATCAGGAGGTGATTTTATGCCAAGCAATGGGGAAATAATAAAAGATACCGTTGGTCAATTTCAGAAGATACAAGAACATATGAAAAATGCAAAAGAAGAAAATGCAGTTAAAACTTATGAATGTTTGAGAAATGATTATCTGTCATTAAAAGCGATACTTACTTCATTAGGCGTTAATTTAACAGATATTGACAAGATAAAAGAGTAAGATTACATCAGAAAAATGCAAGATAAATCGGACATATGTTACGTATAACGGCAAAAAAATACCCTGGTCGCAGCTAAAAAGCCCTGCCAGGGTATCGTTTTAATCTGTATTCCATTACCAGCTCTATTGTAAGAACCCTATCCGTTCACAACCGCGCGGCTATTCGCTGTCATAACGGCTTTCAGCCGTCCAGTCCCATTCCAGCCTTTCTATATCCTCTTCCGTAAGCTCGTTCCCAACCTGAACCTCAATCATGTGAAGGTCCGTTACAGCTTTGATGGCATGTTTCTCCCCGAGCTGGACGACGACTGTATCCCCGCGGCGGACGCGGATCATTTTATCATCAAGGATCGCTTTCCCCTCCCCTTCGACCACCACCCAGGTTTCACTTCGACAATGATGCCGCTGGTAAGGAGTATGCTGCCCTGCCGATATGAAGATGTGCTTTGTCAGTGAATGGTTCCCGCCATCCTCCCCCCGACAATCCAGCACTTCATACTCCCCCCACAGCATTTTTTCGGTCATCGGTCGCTGTTCTATGACATAATCTTTCAAATAACTGCTCGCAGGCTTGTCCGCAACGAGTATTCCGTCAGGCGTTGCCGCGATCGCAAGGTCTTTCACGCCAAGGGCGATCAGCGGGATCTGGAGTTCATTGATCACATGGGTGTTTTCGCATTTTGCAGCCACGGCCTTGCCCGCAACCTCATCACACATGGCTTCCGTCAGCGTATTCCATGTGCCAAGGTCTTTCCACTCGCCCCCAAAGCGAAGCACCTGTATGTTTTGTTCTTTTTCCACCACCGCATAGTCAAAAGAAATCTTAGGCAGGCTCCCATAACTATCAAAAAGCTCCGGATAAGAGGATGTTCCAAATACCTCCTTCGCTTTGCCGAGGACATAGTCCAATCTATATGCAAATACGCCGGAATTCCACAG
The DNA here is from genome assembly GCA_947385775.1 of uncultured Eubacterium sp. GTDB lineage: Bacteria > Bacillota > Clostridia > Lachnospirales > Lachnospiraceae > Eubacterium_J. The sequence continues at coordinate 1,642 of CANDMI010000025.1, forward strand.
CGCCCCCTTGCTAATATAGGACTTAGCTTTCGCTACATCCGGCTTTTCCTTAAACGTCTGTACCGTCGAAATTTCATGAATCGAATCCGGTATGATATATCCATACTTTTCCGACGGGTATGTCGGCTCTATCCCCATAAGGACAAGGTTGGACAGCCCTCTTTCCGCCTGTTTCTGGAGCTTTGGAAGCATCTGAAAATATTCCGTCCCCACATATGGGTCAACAGGGCAAACGACGACCGCTTCAGAACCGTCTGTTCCTAACACATCATGAAGGTATGCCGAGGCAAGGGCAATCGCAGGGAATGTATCCCTCCTGCATGGCTCCGTGGATATGTTCGCTTCCTCCCCTAACTGGGCTTTTATAGAAGCGATCTGGCTTTCCGACGTAGCGATCGTGATGGATGCGCTGCGATCTATATCTAAGATCATCCGATGCATCCTTTGCACCATCGATTCATGCATACCGTCCCTCTTTTTGAATATCTTTAAAAACTGTTTTGACCTTACCCCATTTGACAACGGCCAAAGCCGCTGCCCGGAGCCTCCGGATAATAATATAATGTTCATTGCAAACTACCTCTCAGCCCTTACCGGGTTATTCAAGAAGTCTTCATAGCTCAACCTTATCCCATCCTCTAATTCCGTTTTATAGGCCCATCCTAATCGCGCCGCCTTGCCCACATCCAAAAGCTTCCTCGGCGTTCCATTCGGCTTTGACGTATCCCATTCAATTCTGCCTTTATATCCCACTATTTTAGCAACCAGTTCCGTAAGGGACTTGACGCTTATCTCTTTGCCCGTCCCTGCATTAATCGTTTCATTTCCACTGTAATGGTTCATAAGGAACACGCATAGGTTTGCGAGATCATCCACATACAAAAACTCCCTTAACGGGCTGCCGTCGCCCCAACAGGCAACCGCAGGGCTGCCCGCTTCCTTCGCTTCATGGAATCGGCGTATCAGGGCCGGCAATACATGGCTGTGTTCGAGATGGTAGTTGTCATTTGGCCCATAAAGGTTTGTAGGCATGACAGAAATAAAATCCGTGCCGTACTGCCGATTCAGATACTCACAATATTTCAACCCGCTAATCTTCGCAAGCGCATAGCCTTCGTTCGTCGGTTCCAAGGCGCCATTAAGCAGGCAGGATTCCGTCATTGGCTGTGGCGCCAATTTCGGATAAATGCAGCTGCTTCCTAAAAACTCCAGTTTCTTCACGCCGCTTATCCATGCCGCATGGATGACATTCATTTCCATCATCATATTTTCATACATAAAATCCGCGGCGGCTTTAGAATTCGCCATAATGCCGCCGACCTTGCCCGCTGGATGGAAAACATACTTTGGACGCTCTGATTCAAAAAACTTCTCAACATCAGCCTGTCTGGTTAAGTCCAGCTGCGCATGCGTTCGCAAGACGAGGTTCCCATAGCCTTGCCTTTTAAGCTCCCTTACAATAGCGGAGCCGACCATTCCACAATGGCCGGCTACATATATCTTCGCGTTTTTATCCATAGGCGTTATGCCCTCCAATATCGAAATACTGTAAATAAATAACTTATATTGCCTGGCTCTTTCGAAAAAACAGCGCAACTGTATCAAGCTTTATTTACATTTCCTTACTTCACCACGCCTTTTTCCAAAAACTCAGCGAGGTTTATATGTTCTACAGCGCTTTCCTGCGCAACCTTTTTCATGTCGTGCCCAACCATAATTCTTACCAGTTCCTCAAAGGATGTCTTTTGGGGATTCCATCCAAGCTCCTTCTTTGCCTTGCTCGGATCCCCCAAAAGATTGACCACGTCGGTAGGCCTGTAAAAATCAGGAGACACCTCAACCAACGCCTTTCCTGTCGCCTGATCGATTCCGACTTCATCAAGCCCTTCTCCCTGCCATTTAAGTTCGATGCCCGCATAATGAAACGCCAAAGAAGCAAATTCCCGGACAGAATGCTGGATGCCTGTGGCTATGACAAAATCCTCTGGCTTATCATGCTGTAAAATCAGCCACATGCACTCCACATAGTCTTTTGCGTAGCCCCAGTCACGAAGCGAATCTAAGTTGCCAAGATACAATTTCTCCTGCTTTCCCTGTGCAATGCGCGCAGCCGCCAACGTGATCTTCCTGGTAACGAATGTCTCCCCCCGCCTCTCCGACTCATGGTTGAAAAGGATGCCGGAGCAGCAGAACATGCCATAGGCTTCCCTATATTCTTTCGTGATCCAATAGCCATACTGCTTGGCTACCGCATAAGGGGAATATGGATGAAACGGCGTGGTTTCCGATTGCGGCGTCTCTTCCACCTTCCCATACAGCTCGCTTGTGCTCGCCTGATAAATGCGGCAAGCGTCAGCAAGACCTGTAACCCTCACCGCTTCAAGGACGCGCAGCACCCCCGTCGCATCAATATCAGCCGTAAACTCAGGCGAATCAAAACTCACCTGCACATGACTCTGCGCTGCCAGGTTATAGATTTCATCCGGCCTCACGGCGCCAATGGCCTTTACAAGCGAGGATGTATCGGAAATGTCTCCATAGTGGAGATGGAACCGCGGATGTCCTTCAAGATGCGCGATCCTCTCCCGGTAATCCACGCTGGATCTTCGGATCAGTCCATGGACTTCATATCCTTTTTCAATCAGAAAATCTGAAAGGTACGACCCATCCTGGCCTGTCACTCCTGTAATTAATGCCTTTTTCATTGTTTTACTTTCCTCCTGTAAAACAGCTTGTACATATTCCTACATGACCAATAAATCTATTTCGCAAAAAACGCGTACCACACACTTTGCATTGCCTGTCCTATATCCCCAGGCAATTTGCGGTACGATAGAATACGCTCGTTTTCCATCGATACAAATTACATGGCCCAAAATCAAAAAATTCTAATTCCCGAAACCCGCTATTTTTAAGCGTTTTAAATGAATCTCGATATATCTCCCGCTCCGAGTTATCAAAAATTATCACTCCATCTTCCTTTAAAGCCTTAAGACTATTTATAGTGCATTTATTTCTCACAATCCCATCAATTACAATAATATCAAAATATTTTTCATAATCTAAGATTTTATCCGCGTATCCGTTATCCTCTTTCAAATTTTCGTCAAATACTTCGTGTGAATGAGACAATCCCTTTGAATCCTTAACTTCACAAAGAAACAACTCTATATTCTTTCTTTTTCTAAGATTTTTCTTAGTTTCACGAAACCAGCTTCTATCATGATCAACGGATTTCACCTCTCTAACATGCCTGGACCACCAATCCGTAGAGCCTCCCATGCCAAATTCAAAAACTAAAAACTCTGGTTTTATCCGTTTTTCCAAAAAATCGATCGACTGATAACAAAACCACGGAAGGCCATTCCCATGGGCATTTACAGATTTCTGAGAATCAATAGAATCAAACCATCCACGTTCTTTATAGTATTTCCGTGACGCACGCGTCAAATAAGCTATTTCCTTCGACACCCCCCCATTTTTAATAAACATGTTAAATACAAAATTGCTTACCTTATTCTTTATCATTTCATAAATCCTCACTATATTTTTATTCTTTGTTTTGCCCAGACGATTGCTTCTTTATATTCATTTGTTCTATGCAGCGCCAGCCAATATAACATCGGTGAACCTACCGTACACAATACAAATCTTATTAATAACGTCAAATAGAGGCTCTGCACACTAATGTTGTTAACAATCAAAAACAACACCCCGCAAACGCCTACTGTTATTATTACATTCTGTCCGACAACTTTTATATATTGAATAATTCCATTTTTAAAATAATATTTCCTTATTATGTATAAGCTTCCCGGTATACTGATAATCCAAAGTGATATTATCGTTCCAAAGACTATTCCAATCATTCCAAAATATTTTCCTAACCAATAATTCAATATCATATTTGCAAGCATTTCTCCAATTGACACAAATTTATGTTCCCACCACAATCCAAGCGCACTTAAATATACTGACTCTATTGAAACACACAACCTAGTGTAAAAATATACAACATATGACATCATGATCAGATCAGAAACTACCATTTCCTTTCCCATCCACAACTGCATAAATGGCTGATATAAACAAACCAAATAAACTGACGCCCATCCAAATAGCTTGGAAAAGATGTAGTCCATTTGAATCATATCACGATAATTTTTTTCAACTGAATCCATTACAACACTATTTCCAACACCAGACGATATCGATGATAAAATAATTAAAAAATATGCCATTACCCCTGCTAAAATACTATAATAATTATTATATATCGCAGTAAAGGTCAAGCCCATAAAATTTGTAACAAATATACTATCGAAAGATGAGCGGGAAACATCCGTTAACTTGCCGATTACCAGTCCATACATTCGCTTTTTTAAAATAGAAAGCGTATTACGCGATATGCTGCCCTTACATCTAATTTCAGGAAACATCTTTTTTACAATTAAAGAAAAAAATATATTTTTTAACGCTGTAAATACAAGGCTTACACTGAAATAAAAGTAATAGTTCTCGATAAATATCAATATGGCTACCTGTGTCGCAGACTGAAGAAGGTATGTTACCGTCTCCACCTTACTAATCACATCTATCCTCTGATATGCAGTCAAAACCGTAGATTTATACGCAAATAACAGATACGATTCTACCGTGTCAACCAAATATAAGAAAAAAAGAAAATGGACATTGATCCCTTGCGGAGCTTCACCTTTCATAAGCAAATGAAGCGCCGGGAGGCATAAGATCCCAAAGATAAATATTGCTCCACCAATGATTCTGTATACTTTCTTATAGAAATTTAATATAGCGCATATACCATCTATATCATTTTTCGCAATTGGCTCATACATGCACCATACAATTGCTGTCCCTATCCCCATCTCTGCCAGATTCAAAATCTGTAAAATAGATGTAAACAACCCACTTAGCCCAAGATATCCGCTGCCAAACTTCCTTATCAGGATAGCCTTTATTAGAAAGGGAATGAAAGAAACGACAACTTTATTAATATATCCAAAAAAAATATTTCTCTTTGTATTATAACTCCGCGCTAGTTGCATTTTACTTTTTTATTCCTCGATACTCCAAGAAAACAGCATTCTTATTTTTAGCGACCGACTCATATCCCTTTTCTCGTAAAAACGCAATTACAGGATCGTCATTCACTTCATTTAACGGTGAATACACTTTTTGTAAGGCCTCAATAATGATCCAGTCTGGAATATATTTCTCCCAATTATTTGACTTAAGGACATCCAACTCACGCGTTTCCACATCAATAGTCATTACATCAATATGCCCCACCTCTCCAACATATCTATCAAAAATAGTTTCTAACCTAACTACTTTAATATTCCTTATATTTAATAATTTTGTCCAGCCGTTTTTTATGCATTCCCGGGCGTGCTCTTTACTTGTTGTATTATATGCTGGCTCATTAAACGAGTAATATTTTACCACTCCTGGATTAGAAGATACTCCAACTTCAAGATTTGTATCATCAGGACGATATATATCAAAAAGTTTTTTGGTTCCTTGCAAGGGATCTATATTAATCCCATGCCAGCCAGATGTGTATAATAAATATGTATTTGAAAACCTTATCGGATGATGCGCTCCGATATCAACATATAAGCCTTCTGTCTTTTTCCCTTGAATTAACTGTAAAAATATTAAATCCTCACAATTTTGCGAATAACTGATAGATTCAACTGAATATAGATATTTCATCGCTCTTAAAATCTTCGGCAACCGCTTCCTGGCCATATTATGTTTTAAAATCCACTGATTTGCTGCGCGTCGCAATTTCATTACGTTTTTCTCCTGTTATATGATTCAAGCCTGGCTTGGCTTCCTATCATCTTATTATTTTTATCTGATAGCTCTCTTATAAAAATATCGCTCCCATAAATAAGGCATAAGTTTTGTCCAAGCTATTTCTGCATCAGAATAAGTCGCCTTAGAATCATCAACAACTTTTTCTATCTGCTTAGAAACGCTTTTGTGATCGATCAGCATACAAGTGGCAAATTCTTGGGAATGTATTTCATCCAACACCCATTCACGCCATGGCCCCTTTAGCCACTCAACGATTGGCGTGTTAAATCCTATCTTCGTTTTTCTCTCCGTTACTTCTCTTGGCATTATATCCCTTAGAGAATCTCTGATAATCGACTTCGTAAATCCATTACGCAGCTTAGATTCCCAATTAATCGAAAATGCAAATCGGACGATTCTATAATCCAAAAAAGGCATCCTGATTTCTACACCATTCATCATGCTATATAGATCATAGTTTCTTAGTAGCGTTGGGAGCACGCTAAAGTGTGCTGAAATATACAATTTTCTATTAAAATGCGAAAGCCTCTTAAATACTTTTGCATTCTCATATTTTGTATTATCCTCACTATACCCTTTAATCTTTCTATAACAATAATGCATTAAAAACCTAGCATATGCATTATAGCCCATTCTATTTTTTAATGACAGACTACTGTCATCATCTGGATACATATTATTATAGGATTCAAAAATGCTCATTTGATTTTTGGTGAATGGCGCTGCATCCAACAAAGCATACGTTATATCAAACGGATACCCGCCAAATAGCTCATCCGCGCCATGGCCATCAACTGTAACATAAACCCCTTTTTCCCTCATCGCGCCATATGTCTGGACCATTGGCACCGGACTCGTATAATAAACATTCTCAAATCCATATAACAGATCCGGCAACTGCTCTAATCCCTTAATAGGATCGATATAGGTTGTCGATTCTGTTATATTTAAATATGAAGTCACTGCATGAGCATAAAAAGTCTCATCCAATGTTGTATTAGGAAATGCCGCTACAAACGCATTTTGAAAATCTCTTTTTAAATATTTATCTGGCATTCCATCAGCGATATATGACATCGCACATATTGTTGCGGAAGAATCCAAACCGCCACTCAAAGCTGTCCCAATCGTTACGTCACTACGCATCCGAAGCCTGCAAGCGTCAAGAAACAACTCTCGAAATATTTCGCATTGTTCCTCATAATGGTCTGGTATTTCCATAAGGCAATCCAGAGTATTCCACCATCTGGTTTTTTTAACACCCCCCCAACTGTCTATTTTTAAATAATATCCAGGCTGGACCTTTTCAATCTCATTTATAAGAGAATGCGACGTATATTCATATAGCATTATCCTCTCTGTATCTGACAGATCACTTTCTCTTACTCTTGTAGTTTCCATAAGCGGGATAAGCGCCTTCATTTCGCTTCCAAAAATATATCCTTCTCCTTTTTTTGCATAATATAATGGCTTTACGCCAAAACGATCCCTCGATAAAACTAAACTTTTGTCAGCTATGCTATAGATCGCCATTGCCCACATACCATTAAACATAGCAAAGCATTCTGTTCCCCATTCTGCATAAGCATAAAGAGCCACTTCTGTATCAGACCTACTTTTAAATTGATACCCCCTTGATTTTAATTTGTCTCGTAATTCTACAAAATTATATATTTCCCCATTGAATGTAATACAAAATTTCCTATCCGATGATAACATCGGTTGGCAGCCTGCATCTGATAGATCCAGAATCGCCAATCTCCTATGACCAAGGATACACAAATGATCGTCTGATTGCCAGACACCTTCCCCATCAGGCCCACGATGTGAAAGCCTACCGAGCGCTCCTAAAAATTTCTCCTTTTGAACCCGCGTCTTAAATCCACCCAAAATACCACACATTCTAGTGCCTCCCAAGTATTTTTTTTGCAATATATAATGGAAAATGAATCATCTTACGGCACATACATTCTACTTTTCCTCCCCCTCGGATACTTTTTTGCGTCGCTTTGAGCGCATGCCCGTCTAAGATTATGTCTTCTGGCAAACGTAATTCTATACTTGAAGCGTCATTGCTATGCACTCCGCCAATCGGAGTTCCCATGGTATGAATTCCACTTCCATCAAAACCATCATTGGTTACAAAAGAATAACGCGGGTATAACGTAACTCCATCATTTTGAAACACAGTATAATGCCATCTAATCGCCCATGAATCTATGTTCTTTTTCATTTGCTCTTTAAGCATCTTATAGTAATCGATGGAGTTATTATAATTAAATCTCGTTCTAATTCTTCTATTAGAAAGCATCTGCTCAAAGTCTGTTGGATTTTGATCAAAATGTTCCCATTTATCTTTCCATGTCGCCCACGCCCAAGAACACGTAATCGGAAGAAAATAATAGTTGGGGATGCTGTCATTATCCCATTTTTTATCTATGTATGAATACCCTGCGATAGAATATACAGACCTATATCCCTCATACTTCGTTAGTGCAACATTCATGTATTCTAAAAAACGCTCGCTTAATGCCAAGTCATCTTCCAACACAATAATTTTCCCCTTTTTGTTTATGACCGAAGTCACCCCATCAATTATATTCTCCGCAAGTCCATAATTTTTCTCCCTTAATATAATATGAATATCCGCAAATCCGTCAATCGTATCAAGATATTCCCGCACCTTATCTACGTTTTCTCTACATTGATCATCTTTTTTTACATCTCCCGTAACCTTCGCACCATCTGAGAATATAAACAATTCTGTACTGTTTGCTTCATCATTCTTTTGTAAAGACTTTATTAACGCTTTTACATGTGACGGCCTATTATATACGAATATCGCGACTGGCGCATTGATTATATGTATGCAATTATTCATCCATCGTAAGCCTTTCCATTTCATCTTTTATAAACGTTCCCAGTTTGATACCCCCCCAATATTAGGATGAATCCCATCATCTGCATAAGAATGAATTGTTTTAGTTGTTATACCGCTATATTCATATGTATCAATTAAATAACAATCTTCTTTTTTTGCAATAATGCGAATACAATCATTATATTCATCCAAGGATATCCCTTTACTATTTTCCATAGTGTCACTTACACCTAAATCTTCATCATAAACGCTATCCCTCGCAGGAATTGTTGAAATAAAAATAGGTTTTCCTGTCCATTTCTTTTTTACATATTTGATGAGAAGATTCAGCGCTCCGTAAAACGTATTGCCACTGTCATCTGTCACCTCTCCTAAATTTACCGCATAAGAATAATCATTTGTTCCAGCCAATATAAAAATAAAATCTGGATTCCCTTGTATCTTTACTACATCCGAAAATAATGCCGCTGTAGAAGCCTCACATCGCGCTACCGTTGATCCTGAAATCCCTTCATTTTGGCATATAATACGATAATCATTCTCTAAAACATTAATAAAACTATTTTGTTCCGTTATACTATCTCCTATAAATATCCCGTACTTCTCATTCCATCTATCCATGTCCAATTCTTCTTGTGAAAAAGCTTGCCTGCAAAATATGAAAGAAACAAACATTGCTAAAATAAATATAATTCCTATACATAGCCTTTTCTTTTTCATTTATTTATATTCCTATTTTAGATATATCCACGCCAGTTACCTCTTTATAATCTGAAATCAATAATGACGGATATCTCATTATTTTATCAATAATAGACGGATATTTTCCGATTAAATTCAACATCTGCTGATTCAATTGTTTGTCTGTAAATATATGTAAGGCTCCACAACTATAATATCTTTTCTCAATCCTCTCTGCCAATCGCTTTAATGACTCTTTTGTATATATTGACACATGCTGCCCATGATCCGTACAATAATACCACCATTCCGATACTTTTTTCGCTTCATAAAATGTATTTAATTCTGTCGTAAATACAAAGGTCTTACCCATTCGAAATATCTCAAAAAACAATGACACCGGATCGTATTCATGTTCTATCATTTCATATCCTGTTATAACATCATAATTTTGCTTATTTCTTCCTTGTCCCTTTGCAAATAAATTTTTACAATATTTATCATACCATTCAAAATCAAATCCCTTGTCGCGCATCATACGGACATATATACCATATCCACCTCCCCAGTCCAAAAAGTCCTTAGCATCTCTAAAACAAAATTTGAACAATGCCGATGATAAGGTTGTAATGTTGATATTCCTCTGCAATATACCAATGTCACTATTTGCTATTGCTGACGAATAAGCCTCGTCTAGCCAATATGGTTTCTCAGTATGAATAAAGCCACACTTTTCACAACGGTAATATGTAATATCATATTTGTTCATTATCCTAGCTTTATCAAAAATTTTAATTTGTCCATTACATATAGCGCAATTTGTTTCTAAATTCATTTCCTAACTCTCTTTCGCCGGCGTTATTCGCTTGATAACTCTAGCTGGATTACCAGCAACAACCATCCAAGGTTCCACATCGCTTACAACAACGCTTCCCGCGCCTACGACAGCTCCTTCACCTATTGTCACACCTTTTAAAATTATACACTGTGCTCCTATCCATGCTTTATCGCATATATGGATAGGTTCTGTTTGCACGACTTCCCAATTCTTTTTATCATTTTGCTTTCTTCCATGCCTTAGATTTTCATAACTCTTTGGTATGTCATTTTTTCTATCCTCCCAATATATTGAATGTGAATTATGGTCATATATCAGACATCCCCATGCGATTATAACATCATCGCCAATCGTAATCTCACTCCTGGAAATTAGCATCCCCCCACCTATATATGTTCTGTCACCAATTTTTATATGTCCTAAATTTGTTTCAAAAATATAATTTCCATATAGAATATCATCCTCGCCAGTCTCTAAATATATATGCCCAAGCTCCGGCGTTGCAATATCTACATTAAATCCATCTCCGTAAATCAAACTATCTGAAAGCTTTATATATGAAGATAAGCTCTCTAGACGCTTCCTTGTTTGCCATCTCCTATATATTGCAGTAAGATTTCCTAATCTCATGCATCTCTCCCTTTTATCTGACGCTATAATTTTCTACCCACTTTACATATTCCTCTATCCCATCCATCATTTTTACAGACTGCTTATAACCAAGGGCCAAAAGCTTGCTGATCTCAGCTTTCCAGTTAATTGGATCTTCCCTACGAACGACCCCATTAAAACAAATAACATCATCAGACGCACCGATTACATCCGCAAAATACTTTGTTACTTTTCGAATGGTCATCTCATTTCCATTCGCAACATTAAATACCTGTTCCTCACTTTCCGACGTTACCAATAAATATACCGCCTGCGCCACATCTCGTATATGAATATAATCTCTGCTTTCATTTCCCGTGCCAAGCATTGATAAACATCCATTCTTTTTGTACTTATGATACATGTCCCAGAATATTTGCTTTTTTAATCCCGCTCCATACGCCGAAAAAATCCTAGCAATCTTGATGTCCATACCATAGTTCGATGAAAAATATTTACATATTTCCTCACACATTACTTTATGCAACGCATATGGAGACATAGGATTCCATGGCATGTCCTCTGTAATCGGCAATGACTTAGGGTTACCATATACACTGGCGCTAGAAAGAAATAGAAACCGCATATCTTCCTTTCCAACTTGGTATACCGCAAATAATATATTATGCATAATCGTAACATTCGCTTCATAATCCAAGCGTGGATTCTCTATTGATCTTCCAACATCTGCGCTTCCAGCACAATGAATGATAATATCTGGCCGGCACTTCCCAAGCGCATATATTACCGCCTGTTCATCTACCATATCAATTACTTCAAGCGGATATTTACAGTCAGAATATGTCCTATCCCACCCGATCACTTCATAACCCTTAGATAAAAAACACAAAGCTATATTACTGCCAATAAAGCCTGTCGCCCCAGTAACCAATACTTTTTTCATTACTCCTCACTTCTTTGCCTACAAGCTCATGAACAAATCTTCGAGTTCTTTTGAGTACTCCTTTGCCCGTCGATACATATCCTCAATCCCTTTATTTAGATCATCATCATGTTTTTTTGAGAATTCTTCTATAATCAATTGAGCCAGTTTCTTTGAATCATATGGATCAAAAAAAATACTTTTATCATGTTTCTGCTCGCGATGAACAGGTATGTCAGAAAGCAAAACCGTCTTATCCAATACCTTTGCATCCTCCAAAACCGTCCCCCATCCCTCAAACAACGATGGTTGAATAACAAACGCTGCATTCTTCATAATTGCCAGTTGCTCTTTCCTATCTATCAACCCTAATAACCTAATATGTGACGCTACCTTGGGGTGATCTGCCATTTCTTTTAATGATTGAATATATGCTGGATTCCTATAATCCTCCATGAGTCCTGTCATAACAATAATAAAATCCTCGTTTTCACTAACCTCTACAATGTTTTTAACCGCTTCAAATGCCACCATATGATTCTTATGCTGCCAAAACTGATTCATAATACAAGCAAACTTTTCTTGCTCTATATCATATTTTTTTAATACCATTGTCTCATATTCAAGTGTTAATTCTGAAATAATGTCACTTATATATGATACAAAATGTACGACATGAATATTCGAATTGACAGGAGAATAAAACTTTCTAAAATCAGAAATGCATGTTTCACTAGATAATACAAGCGGCTGATTGGATTTTGCAGTTCTTTCATTTCTTTTTTTTCGAAACTCTAATTCTTCTGCTGTAAATAATTCTGGGTAATAGCTATCCTGGAAATCTGGAATCCATTGAATGGATTTTAATCCAAGTATTTTCACATCTTTTTCATGCGGATATCGATAACGGATATGATACCTAATCATATTAAAAAATTTCGATACCTTTAAAAATTTTCTTTCTTTCAATACAATCACATGTATCCTGCTATCAATGTCACAATAATAATTTTTACAATCTGTATTTGTCATGATAAATACATTATATTTTTTTATCACATCATTATTTTGAACAAGTTGCAGCGCCATGCTCTTGATATAATAAATCCCCCCTATCCAATTCTCTTTATATAATGCATATAATACTATTCCCTTTTTCAAACCTGCTTTTCTTCCTCTCCATATAACAGCCTGTAACATTTATAAAATCATATATCACATCCACACTTTTTTCGGTTTAGAACGAAGAAATGCGTATGTAACTTTTGACAATAGACACTTCAATTTCTCAATCAAAAATGCCTTCCTCGAAATAATTCCCAAGTCATAGCGGATTTTATTTGATTCCAAGCGTCCGGTATATGACTCACTCATCCCTCCCGATGAAAAATTTACTAATATTTCATAAACAGGAATAAAAGTTACCTCTCCAGACAGATACATTTTTAATGTCAATTCATAATCTGCTGCGGATTTATAGCCGATATTAAATAATCCATAATTATCAAAGCACTTTCGACTGACAAAACACGCTTGATGACATATCATATTTTGTGGAAGAAATTGATGATTATAAAAAACACAGTTTTCTTCCATTCCATTTGTTATAGTTCTTTGTCCCCCATACAATACTATATTAGATGCACCATCTGACAACTTTAAATCTTTGCTTCGATATACATTGTTTATAATCTCTAACGCATCTGGCTCAAACCAGTCATCTGAATTAAGGAAACACAAAAACATACCATGCGATAACTTTATCCCCTTATTCATCGCATCGTATATACCTGTATCTGCTTCACTAATATATAAAACTTCATTATCAAACAACGATAAGTTGTTTTTTATAATATTACATGTTGAATCTGTTGATCTTCCATCAATAATTATATATTCATAATCGCTAAAAGACTGCTTTGCAACACTCTCCATCGTTTGAAGTATTGTTGTTTCAGAGTTGTAACAAACCGTTATAATCGAAAACAATGGCGCTTTATTCATAAAATGCTCCCTAATTAACTCTTTTGCTCTCTTACACTTGACTGTAGATTTTTTATCTACTGGAACTATATTTTAAAGCCGTCACTGATAATGAAAATCTAAGGCGTATCGACTGTATCGCATAGAAAAAACACATAAACATAACCATGTATACATTTGAAAAATTAGTTGGCCTTGCAAAAAAAATTAAAGTATACAAAAACATGGCATTAAAATTACTGCCATTCCTCTTTAAGTTATCTCTTAAATTTTTCTCAAAAAAACCCTGCACAAGCCCTGTTCGAGCAAATGATAATACAACGCCTGTCAGTCCAAAATCCGCAAATGGAACAACAAATTCTGATAAAGATGGAGTATTGCCCGCCTGTATCGATTCCGTATCAAAAAAAATATTCACAAGACGAATCGCCCCATATACAAAAGGTTTATTGGGATATATCTGACGTGGAATAAGCTTCCAAATAAATTCTTCCCACGATAACTGCCCGGTCATATATTTCCAGTCACTATGCAGTACATAATCCAAAAACCGAATAAACTGTTTATAATAATCTGAATATTGCAATAATGACATCCCACTCTGATGTCTTAATAATAAAACGACTGTCAGTAATCCGAAAACGCCAAATACCAGTAATTTTCCGAATCGTATTCGTTTAAAAAAAATATCATAATTAACAAGAAATAAAATAGCAAGTGATAGCATCATCCCTTTTGACCCAGAAAAATAAGATGCTATCATAATTACAATGTACGAATATAGTACTTTTTTATTTTTATGCAAATCCGCAATACACAATATTAAAATGGCTGATACAATCATAAACAATTCAAACAAAATATACCATATCCCATTTCCTGCCCGTCCAGAAAGATATGATTCTCTGTTATGAAATATCCACATATACAATCCTACGCCACGCGCTGCCAAAATATAAAACGCCACGACCATTGCTACAAGCGAAAATGCCAGATATACGCCATAATTTGCTGCACTTTTTTTTTGAACTGGCAACCTCAATCCAGCTATTTTGACTTTTCTTCCTATTAAATAACCTACATATGAACTTACCACCCCTAAAAATAATACCTGTATAAAAAGATATAAAGCATCTGTCTGTTTTTCATATACTGTAACCGTCAAAAGGAAAGGAATATATTTAATTAACAGAAATGTTGCAAATCCAACTGTATCCCCATTAAAATAACTGTCATTCAACTTTGATATGTGTAAATATATAAATACTCTAATCAGTAATATAAATAACAGCAAACTGATAGCCATTATCATTTAAAATCCCCCAAAATCATATCAGCTTATTTATGAAATCCGCCAATTCTTTTGCAATATCCTCCATATAAAACGCTCTCATCGTAACGCACAAAATATACATCTAATCATTTCATATAGGCAGCCGCTTTTTCAATATATTCTTATATAATTTTAGCATCGTGCTTTGTTTTATTTTTGCCTTGAACAATAACTCCAAAATATTGATCTGCCGATAGCCCACAAGCATATCTGATGCAATATACAAACTTCCATACACGGACACTTGTTCATTGAATGGCACATGTTCACTAATGTATTGATAATATCTGCTTCTCTTGTTTTTTCTTGTTCCGTATCTGCTATTCACAGCATAGTTAAATTTATAAATCCCTATCCCACCAAAAGCTGATATACATGGCACATACTTTAATTTTTTCAAAGAAGCATTTATCAAATCATTATTTATTCTTATCTCGCCATAATTTAACTCATTATATTTTGAATGAAATGGAACAAAAGCATAATTATCATAATACTTACCCCAAATAACCTTATTAAACAGCAGGCCATAAAAACGGCCATTTGCAAAAATTCCGGCCCAATCATCTGGCGCATGTATAATCGCACTTCTTACCTTATCCGCCGAAATGATCGCAAGGTCAATATCTACAACAATCAGATAGTCAAATTTTCTGGCTTTCTCTTTAAAATATGCTATATACATATTTCTAAGCTCTGCCATCCGGTATATACGATTTCGGCCGCTTCCTTCCCTTTCATCCGATTCATATTTTACATTTTCATCCAGTATTGTGACATTCTCACTTCTTGTTTCCCATTTGTTTAAAAGCGACCTTGTACCATCTATACTATCATTTTCAATAACAAGTATCTCTGATTCATTAAAATAGCTTGCCAGTTTATTGATTTCTTTGATGTTCGATTTAAGTGTATTTTCACAGTCTCTCGCAAGTATGGCAATTGCTGCTTTTTTAGTTTTGATTTTTTCCATAAAATATGATTTCCCTTTCCTATAAAGCCTGCCCCTCCTGTGACTACAACCATTTTTTATCCTCTACAATAAATCTGGCCGCTTCCAATAAATCCGCAGCATATCTAATATCTTTATACCTTCCAAGCCTGACACGTTCCAGCTTCTCTTTTTTTTCACTATTTCCGACAAGAATTCCCCGACAGCCAACGCGGTCGCAAATGGAACAGTCTCTCATCATGTCTCCTACCGCCCAGCTGGAACCCATATCAATTTTGAAATCTTCAACCGCCCTTTCATACAAACCGATCGCAGGTTTACGACAGTTGCATACGACTTTGTATTCTTCAATAACTGCATCCGGTAAATGTGGACAGTAATAAACCCCGTTTATCACAATTCCATTTTTCTTTAGCGTAGCGATCATCCAGCAATTTAAATTCCAAAAATCCCTTTCCGTGTAATACCCTCTGGCGATCCCTGACTGGTTTGTTATCACGATAAGCATGTAACCTAAATCTTGAAGCATCTTAAGCCCATCTATTGCCCCCGGCAAGAATTCAAAATCTTCGATTTTATAAAGGTAATGCTTTTCAACATTTATCGTTCCATCCCGATCCAAAAATACCGCTTTATTCATCCCAGCTTCCCTTCTACGATCTCGCATAAGATATGTATAAGCAGTATATGGCATTCCTGAACCCTTGCGGTATTCCTATATGGGACTATAATAGGACAGTCAACCTGTTTACCTATTTCACCGCCATTCCTGCCAAGAAGCGCGGCCGTCTTTGCACCTTTACTCTTTGCTATTTTTGCAGCCTTATATATATTTTCCGAATTTCCACTGGTACTGATGCCGATAAATATATCTCCACAATTACAATGCCCTTTTGCCTGGCGCGCAAACACATTCGCATAACCATAATCGTTCGCTATCGCTGTCAATGTAGCCACATCCGCATTTAATACTACAGCAGGCCATGCGTCACGTTCCTTTTGGAACCTTCCCACGATTTCTCCAGCAAAATGAAGGGCATCCGAAGCAGACCCTCCATTTCCACATAGGACTAATTTATTTCCCGATTTTATCGCCCCTGCGATCTCATCCGCCAGACAGGCCAAAGCGTCAAGCAGCTTTTCATTTTCAAGCAATTCGTTTTTTACTTTTATGCTTTCCTGAATGCGCCTTGTAATTAATTCTTTCATGGCATCCTCCATGCATATTTATACATGCAAAACATGATTAATTTCGTATTTTTTCTATCAGGCTCGATGTTGACTTTCCCTCCACGAAGGGCATTCGCTCGAAACGTCCGCCTCGCGCCTCCACATATTCTTTTCCCACAACCTCTTTTGGCTGATAATCTCCGCCTTTCACAAGAATGTCTGGTTCCACCTTTTGGATCAGTTCAAGAGGCGTATCTTCATCGAAAATAACAACATAATCCACAAATCCGAATGCGCAAAGCATTTCCGCACGTTCTAACTCATTATTGATCGGCCTGCCTGGCCCTTTTAGCCTTCTGACCGATGCGTCACTATTAAGCCCTACGATCAAAATATCGCCTAATTTTGCGGCTTCCTGTAAATAGCGGGCATGTCCTAAATGCAAAATATCAAAGCAGCCATTTGTAAAAACTATTTTTTTACCTTCATATTCTTTTCTAATACTGCTAATCAAATTTTCAGAAACGATTTTATTTACGACATTATGCGTCCCATCCGCTAACCGTTCCCTTACCTCAGTCCAATATACAGCCGATGTGCCTACTTTTGACACTTGAATCCCTGCCGCAAGATTTGCAATATCTATGGCGCTTTGTATTTTATAACCATTTGCCAGACAAGCAGCCAAATAAGCGATCGTAGTGTCACCTGCCCCTGTTACATCGAAAACTTCCCGTCCTACAGCCTTGACTGAATGGATGATATGATCTCCAACAAGAACCATCCCTTTCGAACCGCATGTTGTCAGAACATATTTGCAATTACAACTAATTCGCAGCTCATTGGATGCATCAATGATATCCTGTTCTGTCTCGATACATCTTTTCGTAAGTTTTTTCAGTTCTTTGAGATTCGGTTTTAAAAGAGTCGCTCCATCATATTTCTTACGGTTTGCATCTTTGACGTCAATGATAACGGGAATATTATTTTTTCTCGAAATCGAAATTACGGATTGTGTAAATTCATATGTCAGCAATCCTTTCAAGTAATCTGATATCAGGATCAGATCAAAGCATTCCACTCTTTTTTGAAATTCCTGAACCATCTTTCTGCATTCCGATTCTGACAACGGAAAGGTATCTTCCACATCCAGCCGCAACACCTGCTGATTGTTGGACGCAAGAAATCTAGTCTTTTCTGTCGTGTTCCTGTCAAGAGATAGAATTAAATCTGTATTTATACCCGTTATCGCAAAAATGTCCTTTAATTTCCTGCCCGTTTTATCATTTCCAACTATTGACATGACTGAAACTTCCTGGCCAGCAGCGATAAGGTTTGACGCAACATTAGCCGCTCCTCCAAGTACGCTTTTTTCTTCCTTTTTCTTAAAAACAGGAACTGGCGCTTCCGGCGATATCCGATCAATGTCACCGATAACGTATGTATCTAACATCACATCTCCGATCACAAGGATTTTATAAGGTTTTATATTTTGATATAATATATTTTGCTCCGCCATTTCAGTGTCCTCGATGATTAAAATATGCCAATACTTTTTTCGATACATCCTCTGGTTTTATTTTCTTCAAGCATTCATTTTGATTGACGCACGCTCTGCGCATACACGGCTTACAGCTCATCCCTTTAGAAAAGCAATAGACATCTTTTTTGGCATAAGGCCTTGCCATTTCTGGAAGGACTGGGCCAAACACCACAAATGACGGCACTCCATATGCTGTAGCGATATGCCCTGCCCCGCTGTCGTTACAGATCATTGCATCGCATAAACTGATCCGCAGCATATATTCCTCTATCGATGTGTTGCTTATGATATATCTTGCCCCGCAGCTTAACGCTGCGTTTTCCAGTTTTGTTACCGCTTTTTTTTCATTCGGCCCCTCAAAAATTACAAAAACAGCATTTAAACAAGATTTATGAAGTTGGATCAATACCTTGTGGAAACCGCCCCATTCCCTAATAGCCAGGCTTGCTCCCGGATGAATTCCTATCGTAAGTTTGCCTTCCAACTTATTTTGCTTTCTAAATTCCTTTCGTTTCAATTCCTGCCTTTGGTTTATATCTAGCCTTGGATATAAATCTTCATCACGAAATATACATCCCAGGGATTTTATAAAAAACATTTTATCCTCAACCAAATGCTTTACCTCATCTGATGGATTGATCACATCTGTTAAAAAACATTCTCCGCCAGTATAGTTATAACTTACTTTTCTTTTCGCATTACAATAATGCATAAAATATATATATCTAAGGTCGCCGCGCAGTTCAAGCGCATAGTCATAAGCCCTGACATTTACAGTTTTTGTCCATTCTCTTAATTTCTTCCTATTTAACGCCAGACTCCAGATAGAATTTATAAAAGAACAATCTATAACAACAAATTCATCGATCAAATTTTGGCTTTCTAATATTTCCTTAGCCCATTTCCCACATACCAATGTTATTCTACAATAGTCGTTATTCTTTTTTATCACCCTAAGCGCAGGCGTTAACATTACCATATCGCCAATTAAAGTTGGATCAATGATAAGTATGGAGTTGGCAACTGTTATATCAGGCTGCGTATACGACTTTTTCTCATGAAACAAACAATTTAGAATCTCATTTACTGCTTTTAAATTCTTTGTCTTTTTCTTGTTAAATTTCTTTAACATAATAACCTTAACCTATCCTAAATTGCGATATTTCAATCTAACTCTTCCCCCAAAGCACTAAAAAGTTAGAATTGCGCCTACGCCCCTTATCCAATCATATATTTCACGATTTCAATAGCATAACAATGCAATTTATACACTTTCGGAAACTCAAACCTTTGATAGACCTTATATCTGGCTTCTGCCCTTTTCTTTACTTCACTCAAGTCTTTCTGTGTGCTCATCCCTCCAAAATTGAAGTTCGATATTAAATGATCAAAAGTCATTACTTTTTTACCCTGTTTTCGAAGTGAGATCATGTAATAAAAATCATCATACATGGACTCCAGAATATATGGGTTATCGATCAATACCTCCCGTTTTGAAAAAGACGCGGGATGACACCATCCGGCCGTTGTCCAAAAGTGGCCTATCTTAGCTTTCTTGATTGTAACGCCTGTAGGTTTATACACTCTGATATTTCCCCATGCAAAATCATAATGATATTTTTGATAATGATCCACCATCATTTCTACCGCATCCTGTTCATACCAATCATCCGCATTGATCTGTCCTACTAATTCCCCATGCGCCAGCCTAGCGCCTTTGTTCAACGCATCATACATCCCCTTGTCCGGTTCGGAAATGATCAATAGCGAACGCCCAGGAGTTGAATCAAAAATTTCCTGATAAGACCTTGCATTTTCCACGGTCTTATCCATAGATGCCCCATCAATAATAATGTACTCTATATTCGGATAGGTTTGATTAAAAACCGCGCTTATCGTTTTCGATATCGTATCCTCACGATTATATGAGACAGTAAGGATCGTGACAAGCGGCCGGGCTTTGGTAAGGGGTTGGATGCCTTCTGTCAGCCTGATACTATCTTCAAAACCATACCTGCTTACCAAATCCACTTTATCATATGTCAGGCTGCCAAACGCCTTTTTTACAATACGGACTCCCGCCACCCTAAGTATAAAATTAAAGGCCTTGGTAAACCGAATCTTTTTGCCATGGTAGCGTGCGATATTCCTAACCATATCAGTGGCGCTCACATATTCTTTATTCTGCGGAAAGAACAGCCCCCTTTTCTCCTGATCTATTACTTCCTTCACAAATTCGCACAGATTCCCAATGTATATCATCGATCTTTTATTGTCATAATCAGGAAATATCGGGCTTTTTAATGCAAAACTTCGAATCTTCTGGTAATTGCCTCTACATCCTTTACCATATACCATTGGAAGCCTTAAACATGCAAACTTAAACTTTTCATCACTTATTTTGTTTATGGCTCTGTCCGCCTGTAACTTGCTTTTTCCATAGGTATTAACCGGATGCGGTTTTGCGCTCTTCTTAATATGGCCTGTCGTTTTTCCATACACAGACATAGAAGATAATAGTATAAACTGTCCAACGCCCCCTTCTTTGGCAGCTTTCGCGACAGTAATTGCCAGGCTGGCGTTAATATCGTAAAAGAGGCGCCTATTGCGTTTCGTTTCTTTAATATGGGCTATGCCAGCCGTATGAAAGACAACATCATAATTACTAAAATCTTTGGGCATTGGCATCCAGCCAACCGCATCCTTTACCGTAACTGTATAATCCTTAGGATAGTTGTCCAGATACTCTTTTACACAATCGCCGATATACGAATTTGCTCCCGTTATCAGAACCCTTTTCACCAAAACTCCCCGTACCTCCCTCCACTACGCCATCATGGCGTAAAACAGAAGCGATCGTTCCAAAGAAGCATTCCAAATCCATCCGAAATCCCATCCTCCGGCAATACTCCCCGTCAATCCTTGCCTTTTCTGCAATTTCAAGCTTATCCCGGCCGCTGATCTGCGCAAGCCCCGTCAACCCGGGCAAAACATCATTCGCACAATACTTGTCCCTTTCTTCTACCAGATCATACTGGTTCCACAATGCAGGACGCGGCCCTACCACCGACATCTTCCCCCGCAGTATGTCCCACATCTGGGGCAGCTCGTCCATTGAAGTCCATCTTAACACACGCCCCACCCTCGTAATATATTTCTCCGGCTCCTCCAACTGGTGCGTCGGCACATCATGGGGCGCGCCCATTTTCATACTTCGAAACTTATGGCAGAAAAAGAGCTTGCGATCCTTGCCTACCCTCTTTTGTTTGAATATTACCGGACCTGGGTCATCCAAAAATATAATGGCCGAAAGGATGGCAAGTAGCGGTAAAAGCATTACAAGCCCTAATGCCGAAAGGACAAAATCCAATCCCCTCTTTACATATCTTGCATAAAAGCTTTTCTTGTTCCCATCTCTAACCTTGCCTGTGGCAGGCCAGATACGCATATACGCATTCCCATCTTCCAGCTTATCTTCTTTCCGGTTTTCCATATATGCAGCAGTTCCAAAAATTCCGGCAAATGCGATCACCACTCCCGATATTTTTATAATCGTCCTCTTTTCCATGACATTTTTCTCCACAGTTACCGTTCAGCCTTCGGCTTCACTGTAATTTTCCACATCATAAAAAGGCCATGGATCCACCACAGCCTTTTACCGCACAAAAAAAGCCTGACGCTCATCTACTACGTCAGACATTACCTGAAACCTCCGCTTATGATTTTCAATTATAACGCTATAACGCTTGAATCAGGCATATACAAAGCATTTCCCTGATAGAAACTGCGGTGCCATGCCCTATAATCCAAATTTTTGGCACAAGAATCCACTATGCTTATAACAAATAAGCACAGTCCATTCTTCCCCATTATATCATGCCCGGAAAACACATGTGCCCACGCTTCATGAGCTTTCCGAAACAATCCTGTTCAATCTTTTTCTTTCTATATCTCCTATATTATCCTATATTTCTATGATTCTCATCCAGCTATGGCCTCACTCCCCATCGCATAGCAGTATTCTACATCATCTTTTTTCAATTTGCAACTCTTAAAATAAATTTGGCAACATTTTCATATTTTGAAAACGTTTTATCGGCTTTTACGACACTTCCTTTGTGCATATTAACCAAAAACACACGCAGCCTTTTCAAGATAAAATTGTTACCCGTGAAAAATAACACAAAATTCACAAATCCACAACTCACCGTTTTCACACCCTGGACATATCACGGAAAATTTTGTATAATGACAGTTGACATAACTACAAAACAAAAAAGGGGGATAAAATGAAAGCAAGATTCCATCACCAAACAAAGGCCGTCGCCTGTCTGTTAGCTTTTTGTCTGATGTTTTCGCAGGCAATCTGCGCACAGGCGGCCGCTATCCGTAAGACAGATGTAGAGGCGGCTTCAAATGGCAACATTCTGGTCGGCGTGGAAGGAAATTTCGAAAAAATAAACACAAACGAAGTCCTTAAGCGTATAAACGCCATTCGTAAAGAAGCGTGTCAGAAAGGCTACGTAAACCCTGAAAATGGAAAGAAGCTGAAAATGAGCGATTACACCGCGATAAAATGGTCGTCCGACCTGGAATGGATCGCGCAGCTGCGTGCGGCGGAAGCCACTGTAAAGGAAGACCACACAAGGCCAAACGGACAGTTATGCTTCAGCATCCAGCATAACGGCGAAAAAAGCTGGGCAGAAAACCTGGCGTGGAACGGTTCCGGCATTATGGCGGGCATCGAACAGTGGTACGGAGAAAAAAATGACTGGGTAAAGCAAAACGACCAGGCCGTGACCGGACATTACACAAGTCTGATCAGTCCGGGCCATACCAGCATAGGGCTTGGTTCATTCCGTCAAACCGCCGGCAAATGGTATGCCGTCTCAGCGGAATTTAGCTCCGCCGCATCGACAGATGAGCAATCGCTGAATTTAAGCGGAAAAAAGACACAAACAATCGAAGTGTCCGCAAAAGCTGCCAGCAAAACAAAGATTAAAGCCCCTTCCACATTGAAGGCAGGGAAAAAGAAAAGCTTAAAGGTCACGATGCAGATTTCTTATGATGGGATCATGGGTGGTAAAAACATTTCAACGGGCATCCTGTTAGACAACGTATCCTGGACATCCTCAGACCCTTCGGTCTTATCGATCAACGAAAACGGGAAAGCGGAAGCGAAAAAAGCGGGAAAAGCCACGATAACCGCAAACGTCGCCGGCAGTAAAAATTTGAAAGCTACGATCAGAGTGAATTAGATAAATTTGAAAGCCACAATCAAAGTGAATTAGAAAATCCAGCAGGGAAGAATCATCTTTCCCTGCTCTGCGTCTCCGCGCGGCCCGAATAGCCTGGCATGGCGTTTTGTAATAAAAAGACGTCACCATCGCTAAAACAGGTCATCTTTTTCAAGCAATTCCAAAAGCCCCGTCTCACGGCTTAGCAAAAAGGCCACGTTTTTCCCATGGAACGCGACGGCAGGCTCGGGCGGCTTTACGACGTAGAAAGACTGCCTTTTTAATTCGCAGATCATGCGGTTTAAATTGGAAACCTCGTAGCATAAATGGTATGGCTCTGATGTGTTATGGGAGAGGGAAAGCCTTCTGGTTACCGGGCTTTTTTGCGCTTCGTTTTGTTCTTTTGCCGCATTTGCCGCTTTTTCTCCGTTTTCATTCAATGGAGCGACAAGCTCAAGGAGCGGGCCGTCATCCGCGTTTTTTAAAAAAATGATCCTGACATTCCTGTGCGTGTCATCGAAATCAACGGACGATTTTCGATCCCCCCCCATTTCAAATTTTTTTGCGCTTTCTTCAATGTTTTTGACCGCGTATCCGATGTGGTGCAGACGCATGTCTGTTTGAAAATTTATTTTCTCGTATTTCTTTTTTTCCCGGACGGAAAACCAGTCATCCCTCGTTATGCTCATATGGGTGACGTCATAAGAAACGCCGCATTTTACGATCTCCCCTTTCTCCTCCCTTACGACTATACTCCCACACGCCTCGTGGATCTTGATCACGGCGCGGTTTAAGGAAAACACCTCGTTATGCAGCTCTTTAAAGGACAGCGCGTCAAACACATAATCATACAGGCTCATTTCTAGCGACATGGCCGCCTGGAAGGATCTGGCTTTTTTCTCCCCGATGTAATATCCCCAGGACGAAGAACCGCCCTCCCAGTCTATGTCCGCCAGATTTATGATCCCTACGGGCCTGGATTGAATCAAGATCATCCAATATTTCACCTTATCTTCCTTACGGATATAAGTAAGCCATTCCCTTTGCTTTTCCAGGGTAAGAACCGGGTCTGTATTCATAAACCGGGTGATGTCCGGGCGCATGCGCCATTCCATGATCTGCTCTAGGTCGTTTTCCTGGATTTCCCGAAGGCTGATATCCATCCTACACCCCCGCTTTCTGAAAAATATCTGAAACGCAGTAAATCTCTCCCGCTTCATCCAACGGTATCGAAATCCCAAGCCTGCTTTCCAGCTCCCCTATGAGCATCACATGCGCAAGGCTGTCCCAGGCTTCCACATCCTCGGCCCTTGTGTCCTCTTTTACGCTGCCAGCAGGCAGCTTTAACAGCTCTTCGATTAAAGCAATGATCTTTTCTCTCATTTCATGCCTCCAATGTCTTTTGCAAAATAATATTCCCGTTCCTGCTTCTTAAATAAATCTATTTCATACCAAAAACATCCGTCCGCATTTTCAAGCGCCCGGTATCCGAGCTTTGTCCATAGCCCTTCCACTGGCTTATTTTTTGCGGTTGGAATGTACTGCGCCCGCAGCTTATCATATCCCTTAGCTTTGACGGCGTTTTCGATATCGTCGACGATCCCGTATTCGATATTGCGCCCCATTGCCCGACAGCTCATCGCAAACTCCGTAACCGTTGGGATTTTGGAATGAAAATCCACTTCCACGATCGCGACTATCCCTAAGTCCCCAAACCGATCTGACACCTGATACGCATATACCTGTATGTTTTCGTCCGATAAGATTTCTTGCATACCAGGCAGAGTATATCGTTTTGTCGTTAAATTAAACTGGTTAGTCTTGTTGGCAAGCTGCACCAGCCGTTCAATGGACGAGGCGGGATCTACTGTTTCAACTACTATTTGAAGTCCTTTTAAATATTCCGGAAAGGAAGCCGTCTGGCTTTGAAAATGTTCCCGCCTGACATTGGACGCGTACTGCTTTGACTTTTGCATATCCTCCTTCGTCAGGACGGGCTTTTCAAAGTATTTTTGGTAGATTTTTACAAGCTCTCCTGGAAGCCTTGCAACGTCCTTTGGAAAATCCGGCACAAGAACCTCCGGCAGCGTATTTTTTACAAGCTCCCTTTCCCATGGGCTGTCATCCAAAAACACGATGGAATCAAGCCCCAGATTCAGCTCCTTTGCGATTTCTAAAATGTTATCCGGCTTTGGGTTCCAGTTAATCTTTTTTATCACAAAATCCTCCGCCCGAAGCGCCATATGCGGATGGTTTTCGATGATTTCCATTGCGTCGCGCTCATTGTTTTTCGAAGCGATGCATAAAACCGCTCCGCTGTCTTTGATAATCTTCATGACACGCTGCGTGTTTTTGTACGCAAGCCCTTTTCCATCCTCGGAAAGCTGTATCGGATTTTTGTCGTTTTCTCCCGCAAGCCCTCCCCATAAGGTGTTGTCCAAATCTGTCACAAGCGCCTTTTTTGGCGTATAACTATGCTTTTCTATCTGCCTTTTTATCTCCTGCGCAATCCTTTTTTGCGCGGCAAGGCTGAATGGGATTTTTCCCATATACCATGTGATCTTCGAAAACGCCGCTTCCTCCCCAAGCCCCTCTATAACCTGATGCAGCGGAAACGCATATACATTCGCATGATCTGACGCGCACTCCTTTAACCGCTCTTTCCAAACCCTTTCCAGCTCGCTCTTTTTTTCATTTACAAGATCAATCGCCGTTTCCTCGCCATACGGATATCCATCGGAAACCATATAAATGCAGTCGGGTGAAATGCACGCTTCAAACGCGCGAAACCAACAAACGGTTTCTTTCTTTGCGCTTTCTACGTCCAGCTGGCGCCGAAACGCCTCCATCAAATCTATGAGCAGGACAATGGCCTTTGGCTTAAATCCATAAAGCGCGCTAGATTGGTTCATCAATGTTTCCAATTCATTTCCATATCCCTCCGCTTCATATACGGCATAATCATCCAGCATATGCGCGATCGGGTTTACGTTTACATTTGAAAGGACTGCGATCCGTTCTATCTTCACTTTTTTCTATTCTCCCTTTTTTATTTTCCTTTTTTCCACATCGCGATTTAATTTATCCATATGTAACGTCCTCATTCCTTTGTTTTATTTCGATCGCTGAATTTAAGCCTTTGCCGACTCAGAAAGGTATACTTTTCCGAGTCGTTTTTTCCAAAGACTTTTTCGTCAATTTTACTAATTTTCCATTGCAAATCAAACTATATTGTGCTAATCTATATCCATGTTTACCAAATGGAACAAAATCCGGAAAAGTATACCTTTTCGGATTCCACGAAGCACATTGTAGATAATTTTAGATATGCCGTTTTTAAAGACCCTCAAATTTCGCAGGCACATTTGGCATATACAAAAAATTGCGAAAAAAATGGATTCCCCTTTTTTGGGCAATCCATTTTATAAACATTATCGTATTTATTATTTTTCTAAACAGCCTGCGGCTCTTATTTTGTTCGCACCTGACTATCTTTCTTATCAAAGTTTATGCAGCCAGATTCCATCCATCTGCAAAAGTATCTTTAAAGCAATTTCTTTTTGCAGATACACTTTGTTCAGCTTTCGTTTTGTATATTTTAAATACGTCCCTTCTGTCAACTCCACAAGAAGCTGCGAAAAAAATCGTTCCCAGCTAAAATAATCTTCACTTTCTATAAAATCAGCGGGTTTAATTAAAATGTCCCGCAAGCCCTCTTTTTTCACAACGCCGGATTGCAGGATCAACCATTCAAAAGATTCCGGAAGATATAGGACGACTCCTTTCTTTTTATGAACCAACTTCATTACCCGGTCCATTTCTGAACCAAACGCTGCGCCATCTGCAATCACAAGCACGCGTTTAGCCGGATTTTCCATTATCTTTGAAAAGATATTTGATTTACCATTTGCACTGATTACCTGAACATTGCTTTCATCCGCCACTCCGGCAAAAAACTCATACCCTGAATTGGAATCTTCCACAATTAATTGCTCTGTAATCACTGGCTTTGTATAATCTTCCCTCCCATATATATGAAAAAGCTCATTATACGTCTGCTTAAGCGATGCATATTTCCCGGATTCCCGGATGCCGTAAATTTCCTCCACGCTATATGGCAGATTGGGAAGGCTCTCTCTTGTTACAATGACATAATAATTATCCGAATCGCGGATTGCTTCCGAAAATTCCTTTGTTGGCAAAAACGCATTATCTTCATCTATAAATACAATGGATTCACGAATTCCTTCCAAAATCCTCTTCCAGTCCCTTCCCGCAAGCGTCCTGCAATTTTTACTGCATCGAAGCTCAATGCCGCTGTCCTCTCCCGCTTCATAATATTCCCGTATCATCTCTACCAACGTAGTCTTTCCTGTAGCACTGTCGCCCTTGATAATCGTAATATTCCTCCGAACGAGAAACTCATATCGCACCTTTGCGTTCGCCACAACGACCTCATAGCATCCTTTCATCTATTCCACTCCTATTAAACGATCAAGCCAGCGATCGGAAGCAATTCGTCCATACTACAGACTATCTGATCTGTATTCAAAATTTTTACCTGAAACGTTTCGTCTCCAAAATCCATCAAATGCCGCAAATTAATCGTCACATCCTGCATTTGTCCTATTTTCAGAATCCATTTCGCGCAATTGTCACCGCAAGCGGACGCATTAAATATTTTTTTCGGACACTTGTAAATCGCGATCAATGTTTTGACTCCTCCCGAAAGCTCTCTTGGAGAAATTCCGCCAAATACCGGACTGTCAATCA
The DNA here is from genome assembly GCA_947385775.1 of uncultured Eubacterium sp. Classification (GTDB taxonomy): domain Bacteria; phylum Bacillota; class Clostridia; order Lachnospirales; family Lachnospiraceae; genus Eubacterium_J. The sequence goes on from CANDMI010000025.1 coordinate 30,411, forward strand.
CCCTCGGACCCAATACGACAGAACGGTCTACATCCTGGATCATTTCTCTGGATAGATCATCCATAATCCAGTCGTCTGTATAGGTGTTTTTAAAATAAATAACCGGATCATAAATCGCCTTAGGCATATCCCCATAAAAAATAGAAAGCATTTTTATTCCTTTCCCTAAAAACAGCAGGAAACGCATACATGCCTTTCCTGCCATTTTTTAAGCTTCATTTGCTACCTTAAATACGTTCATATCCTCCTCCAGCGTCTGTGACAGCTCTGACAGCTCATTGATCCGCTGGCGCATATCCTCCATCATGTCTTCTTGTATTTTGGCGTTTTGCGACACGCCCTGGGTGCTATCCAGCACATCTTCCGCAAGGGAGGAAATCGTGTTGATGGCGTTGGTTAAAACGCCGGCGCTGCTTGTGATCTCTTCCGTGACCGAGGACACGCTCGTCATTTCATCGGAAACCTGTGAGATCCGCTGGATGATACCCGCAAAGCTTTCCTTTGTTTCAGCAGCGAGGTTAATTCCCTCCTGTACGGAATGGTTTCCCTGCTCCATCAATGTAACGCACCCTTCGATGCAATCTTGAATCTCCATAATGATCTTTGAAATTTCCCCGGTGGCTTTTTTGGATTCCTCCGCCAGATTGCCAACCTCTCCCGCAACGACGGCAAAACCTTTTCCCTGCTCCCCTGCCCTTGCGGCTTCAATGGACGCGTTCAACGCTAAAAGGTTCGTCTGCGCCGCGATGTCCGTGATCAGCTGCACCACATTTTGAATGGTATTGGACATTTTCGACAATTCGCGTATCTGCGTATAAGTCTCCGTCACCTTTTGTTCTATTTCAGCCATCTGGCTTGCGACAACGTCCAGTTTTTCCGCTCCAAGCTGCGCTTCGTGCGCCGTGTCAACCGACGCTGTGCTGATGTTTGAAATATTCAAAGAAATGCTTTCCATTCCCTTTGATATCTCCTGGGTCATCTCATAATTGGATTTTGTTAAATCGCTCTGTTCGCCGGTTTTTTCGACCGCGCTTTCTGACATAGAAACAATATCCACCGCCTTTTCCTTCGTGTTTTCCATATTTACGCTCAGCGAATCTGAAATGGACAAAAGGTCTTTCGCGTGGCTGCCTGTCTCGGCGATCAGCCTGCCCAGGTTTTCTTTCATATGCTGCATAGCGTTTGCCATTTTGCCAACCTCATCCCCTCTGCCAAGGAGCTTTTCTCTGATCGTCGCCGTAAAGTCCCCCTGTCCCATGGCATTGCAGATGCCGACAATTTCTTTAAACGCCTTAAACTGCAAATTGCAATATATGATCATTACAGCTGCGCTTAAAACCAGCATGATGAGCGCCACTGCCATCGAGATCATTCGAATTTTATTTACAATCGTATCGACTGTGTAATTATAGATGCCCACATCCATCGAGCCCCACAATTCGTTATTCACATAAATCGGACACATTACGTCATAAGTCCACGCATTTTGAACGTCAGCCCAAAACTGGCTCGTCATCACATCTCCATTCTACGCCGCCGGAACGGTATAGGCCGTATCGTCCAAATAAGATTTCCCGATTTTTTCCGCATCGGAATGCGCCACCGCCGTAACGGACGTGTCAATAGCGACCTCATATGCATAATGGTCGTTTTTCGCAACGCAGTCCTCCACAAAAGACTGCAATTCCTGCGTATCCGCGCCTTTTTCAATCAAAAGGCTGACCTGCCTTGCTAATGCGTGTCCTCATTGATAAACTGCTCCACCATATGCTCCGACACCATATCCTCCATAAAATGAAGCGAAACAAACGACATCGCAAAAATGCTGACAATAAATAAAACGATCGCCGTCAACGTGACTTTTTCGATTAATGTGATCTTCTTACGCATTGCAATCTCCCTCTCTATTTTTATCTTCTCTTTTTCCTGCAAAACCCGAAATGAACGCACGCATTTCTATAAGGCAGGGATTCTTATAGGATTACGCGTTTCATTATTCGATATGTATAAATTTTACGTTATCATAATAGCATATCTGTAAATATTATACAATATCTATTTTCATCTTTCTGGGTTGCCATGCGCAAAATAGATAAACGGTTCTTCGAGACGAAGCTCTTCTATAATAAAATATAAATTTCAAAAAACCCATATCCAAAATTTTTTCCTTTTGGATATGGGTTGATCCATCTTATTGGCGTGCGAAATACCACATCCGAACGAACGCCGTCTATCCTTCCCGACGAATCCGCTCCACAGCCGCCGTCCCCGCCGCATAGCCGCTTGACCACGCCCACTGTAAATGATATCCTCCGCATTTTGCGTCCACGTCCACAATCTCACCCGCAAAATACAATCCAGACACGATTTTAGATTCCATTGTGCCAGCTTTTATCTCGCTTACGGCGACTCCCCCGGCTGTGGCCTGCGCAAGGGAAAAGTCCTTTGTCCCTGTTATCGTTACCCAATACCGCTTTAACTGGCTTGCTATTTTTTTTGTCTGTCCCAAGCTGCACGCTTTGCATTTTTGGCGCGCATCCGCGCCGCTCCGGCTTAAAATGACCGGGATCAGCTTATCCGGCAAAAATCCAAGCAGGCATTCCTCCAAAGTCTTATCGGCATGATAAATGCTTTGAAACCTGCCTTGCAAAAATTCCGCCAACTCCCGCGCGCCGTTATCCGGCTTAAAGTCAAACGCAACCTCCGCTTTTTTCTTTTCCGCCAGCGCCCTTGCCGCAACGCGGCTAAACTGAAAGATCACAATGCCAGAAATCCCGTAATCCGTAATCTGCAACTCTCCCCGCTCGGATGCCGCATTTTCCCCATCTATGTATAAATCCGCCTTACAGGGCACACGGATTCCAGAAGGCAGCTTCCATTTGCCGTAATCCGCCACCAACGCGCCAAGAGCCGGCAATGGCGTAATGATCGTATGCCCCAGCTGCCTGGCATAAATATAGCCGCTCCCGTCGCTCCCGGTTTTTTTCGCCGCCTTTCCCCCTGTGGCGATCACGCAGGCGCGGCTTTTTATCGTTACTGTCTTTGTGAGAATCTCAAACAGGCTGCTTGACTTTTTAACTGTGCGTATCCCAACCGGCAGAAGCATCGGAATCCGAAGCCTTTTTGCTTCCAAAAGCAGCGCGCTTCGCACACTAGCCGCCTGCCCGCTTTCCGGGTAGACGCAAGTCCCGTTTTTGAACGTCGGACGTATTCCTAATTGTTCAAAAAAATGAATCGCGTCCTGACAGGAAAACCGCTTGAATGCGGCATTCACAAATCCAGGCACCTCACAGTAATAATTTTCCAGTCCCTGCTTTAGATTTGTATAATTGCATCTCCCATTCCCCGTTGCCAAAATTTTCTTTGCAGGCTCCGGCATATGCTCTAACAATACCGGCCTTGCCCCCAACCTTGCCGCCGTGATCGCGCAGATCAGCCCCGCCGCCCCCGCGCCAATGACCGCAATGTCATAAATCTCCTCACCCATTTAAACCCCTACCGTTCTCTATTCAAAGCATCTTATCAAGTTTTTGACAGAAGCTTTATTATATATACATTTAATCTCCTATTGAATGTATATAATTTAATTCTTAATTAATTTTTATTTACATTTAATTTTATTTCATTAACTCATCAGCTTGTACAGCTCTCCAAATATCCATACAATTCCTGCTCATCTTTAAAATATTTGCCTTTGCTCAATGTTTGACGCTGTGCATCCGTAAGCGCCCGCTCTGGAATGCCTGTATGGAAAAAAAGCTGATCGGTATGATAGTAATAGACCTCCAGATAGCCGCCGACTGCTTTCAGCTCATACGTATATTCTGATAGGCTCCCGCCTACCGGCTGCGCCTTTTGCTCTGGCGCCGCCTGTTTTCCATTTAACGTTACAGGCGCATCCCCTGCCTGGTCTGGCTGTGCGTCTATGCCGGCATCCGCCGTCGTATCACTGGCGTCCGCTCCCTGTAGGACGCTTTGATTCCTTTCCGTTTCCTTTTTATGGGAATTGATCTGGACAACCGCGATGATCAAGGCGCCAGACGCAAGCAACAGGCACAAAGACAGCCAAAAAATGCGCATACTTTTTTTATGGTACATGCTCGTATTCCTTTCTGTTGCGATTTCAAAATCCTGATTCCACGTATCGCAACATCAATTTACCAGAAAGTATGCGCATTTCATTTTTTTTTATTCATTTTTAAGCAAATATATCTCTAAATATACCGCATCTTTCGCGGTATCAGCTTTAGCATCTTACGCCCGCCAGGAAACATCCGCATCTCCGCCGCGGACAGCGCACGAAGCTGCAACAGCAGCATCCCGTAACAAAACAGCCCAAGCGCCACCGCAACCGGCACTGTCACATACTTAAACGGCACCGACTGGCTTAGCGCAAACTCCACGACCCAGCAAACCGAAGCCATGATCGCCGCGCATACGGCTGGCAGCAAAAACGTCCGGTAAAACTCCGGCTCCCAGTACCCGCTGCGGTATAAGGAAATCTGATTTAGAGCCATCACGCTTACGCCAAATACGATCATCGCCACAACGACCGCATAGATATAAAGGGTCGTAAAATGCAGCAGCAAAACTAACGTCAGCACATGCAACGCAAGCGCGATCGCGCTGTTTATAAGCGGGGCGCGCAGATTTCCTATGCCTTGCAGGATGCTGGAGGTGACTGCCGCAAGGGAGTAAAAAATTACGGTGATCCCCCCCGCCAGCAGCAGTCCCGAGGAAAGGGGCTGCTTATCCTGAAATAAAAATTCCATGATCGGCGAAGAAAGCAGCATCAGCGCAAATGCCGCCGGAAACGCGATCAGCATGGAATAGCGTATCGCAAGCTCCGTTTTTTCCGCCACCGCCTGATCGTCCTCTCTTTCAAACGAGGCGGTGATGCTTGGTATGCAGGCAGTGCCGATCGCCACCGCAACCGCAACCGGAAGGTTTACGAGCGTTTTGAATTTTCCGGAAAATACGCCCCACCATAACGCGATCTGCTCCTGCGGCGCCACGCCAGCCATCATATGCTTAAAGATCACCTGCTCCACCACAATATTTACATTAAATAAAGCGGACGCGGCAAGGATCGGAAACACCGTAAACATGACCGCCCGAAACATCCTGCGCCTGGACACGCGCCTGCCCCTGGACTGCTTTCGCATCTTCTTTTTAAAATAGCGCAAGTAGCCTTTGTATAACAAATATAAAAACAAAAGGGAAAACAACGCCCCCGCCGTCGTGCCAAGGGAAGCTCCCGCCGCCCCATACGCGGCGCGGCACCCTTCCTCATCCGCAAGCACCTTTCCGACCCGCATCCCATAAGAGGATAAAAAATACGCCGCGAGAACGCTTACGATCGCATTTACGATCTGCTCTAAAATCTGTGACACCGCGCTTGGATTCATGTTTTCCATGCCCTGAAAAAAACCGCGGAACACCCCAAGCAGCGCCGTAATAAACAAAGTCGGCGCCAGCACCCGCATCGCGTAAATGCTTAACGGCGTCTGAAATACGGTGGAGGATAAAAACCTTGCTCCAAAAAACACAAACGCGGATGTAGCAGCGCCCACCGCCACCGCAAACATAAACGCGCATTTGACGGCCTCATACGCATTTTTTAATTCCCCCTTAGTCCGATAGCCCGCCACAAGCCTTGACACCGCCTGGGGCAGGCTGTAGGAGGACATCAGCAGTAAAATATGGTATACGTCAAATGCGCACCCATAATAATTATTGCCCAAATCCCCGATCATGGACGTTAACGGGATACGGTAGATCAACCCGATGATCCGGCCGACGATCGCGGCCATCGCTAACGTCCCGCCCTGTAACAAAAAATCTCTGTTCCTATTTTTCCGTGCCATATGCCTCCGCATCTTTATAAAACTGTACCTGGTCTGGATGGGAAGCGTCGACGACACAGATCCATGTCTTTCCCTGGTTTAAGGTGATCTCTTCTCCTGCGCCGTCATAATAATGCACCGGCGAGAAGTTGTCCGCGCGCTTCCACGTCACTGGTTGTGCTTTTCCATTTGTAACATACCAGCCGCTTCCTTCTCCTGTCGTTCCCACCTCCAGATAGCCTTTGTCGTCCAGCACATGGACGCTCGCGCACTGGAGCAGAATGTTTTTCACCGAAAGCTGCTTTCCGTCATTTCCATCAATCTGGCTGCTGCCATACTGATACCGATAGTATAAGCCATCCTGCGGATTATATTCAAAATACGGGTTGTTGGACTGATATCCCGGGCGCACGATCCCGGCGTCCAGGCTGTCAGACCCATTTAATTTCACCTTTTTGCCGTCTTTTGCGAACTGATACGCCCCTTCGAAGTCTTTTTCATAGGTCGTGCGGTACTGCTTTAATTCGATGCCCGCTACAAGCCCCTGCCCGGTGGCGTAGGCGTTGTGAGGCGCTTTTAAGGAATTGTCCCGGTAAATGACCGCCTGGTCTATTTTATAATCCAGCCCGTTTAAGTCGTCAATCTGCCCGCTGGTCAAAAAGCCCTCCGCATAGGAAGCCTGGCCGTAATGAAGATAAATCGCGTCATAGGCCATGGAATCGTATGCGTAATATAGCCTGGAGCTTCGCACGGAGCCAAGCTTTTCTAGATTTTTATAATCTCCAAAAATCCCCATAAGACGGGTCAGCCCGCCCTCCACCGGAGCTTCATAGATCATATCCGCGCTTCCGATGCCGTATTGCGGAAGCGCGCTTTGGGTATTTCCGATCATGCAGGATACCGGGCGCAGGCTCGCCAGTTCTTTGTCGACCCATTCTCCGGTAAGCAGGCTTTTGGCTTCTCCCTGATGCTTATTGACCTTCTTCTTCTTTTTTTCCGCTTCTTGATCGGCTTTTGTATCCTCGTCCGCTTTTGTGTCATCTTCCGGCGTTGTCACCTCCGCCTCCACGATTGGCGGCGTTTTTTCTTCTTCCTTTTCCTTTCCACAGCCAAACGCAAGCATTGAGCATCCCATAACCGCCAGTAAAAATGTAACCGCTTTCTTTTTCATTCGTCTTCCCCTTATCTTAAAATATTCAGTTCCTCTAAAATTTTTTCCTGCAAAGGCTCCATGATGTCCGCGTCTTTTTGCTCCATATGGTCATAACCAAACAGGTGCAGCATGCTGTGCACGATCAAAAACGCGAACTCCCGAAGCTCGCTGTGCCCAAAGCAAGCGGCCTGTTTTCTGACCCTGTCTACGTTTAGCACGATATCGCCAAGCGCCGCTTCCCCGGTGTCCGGGTTAAAATAGTCCTCGGATTCCTCCAGCCTGGAAAAATCCCCTGGCGCGTCATAATCGATCATCGGAAACGACAGCACATCCGTCACGCAGTACATTTGCCGAAACTGCGCGTTGATCTTTTGTATGCCGTCGTCATCGGTAAGCAGCAGATTGACCTCCGCTTCGTATGGGAAGCCTTCTTTGTCTATCACAAAATTTATAACCTCGTTTGCGACGCTTTCATAGTCAAAGTCAAACGCAAACGGCTGCTTTTGGTTTTCTATTTCTTTATCTATATTTAAATCTATATCCGCATTTAAATCTAAACCTGCAATTTTATCTGCATCTATATCCAGCCCGATCTCAATTGTCATAACAGCTCCTCCTCTTTTGCTAAAAATTCCCGGATCTTTAAAAACTGGTTCATCGTAAGTCCGCTTTTGTCATAGATGCCAGAGGAGGATTTTTCGTTCATCGTCTGGTAAATGACCATATCCCGGTTCCAGGCGCTTGTTAACGTCGTATGGTCTAACAGTTCAAATTTTGTCACCACCGCATCTGTAATATGTATAATTGCAGACTCAATGGAAGAAATTGCGCTGCGTTTTCCATTGTATTCGCTTAGTATCTTTATGACCGCGTTTGGAAAGCAGTTGTTTTGGGCGATGATGACCCCGTTTTCCACTACCGGGTCGCCGCCGAGCTTGCCCAGGCGGTAATAAAAGCCGCCCACCGCCGAAAGCTTTACGTCCGCGCCAATAACCGCCGCGCAATGACCCGCGATCTTGGAAACCCGTATCGCATGGTTGTAATCCACCTGCGAATACCGCTTGATCTCCCGCACCAAATGATAGCTTGGGTCGACGATCGTATCCAGGCTGATCTCGTTTGACCACACCAGCCTGGCATGGAGCGGGTCATACAAAAAATGCATCCCAAGCATTCCCAAAGCCCCGCTAAGGAAACCAAAAAGCAATATTTTCCAATCCACTTTTTCATACGCCAGATAATAAAACAGCGTCGGCACAGACACGCTTACGGCAAGCATGATCATTTCCGCGTATCTGCGGTACGGCTTTTGCTCATACATGCTCGTTAAAACGACTCCAAATAACGCCAGCATAAAATAACACGCGATCGCGACCGTCGAGTTTGCGTCAAACGCAATCTGGATCATAAAAAAGATCGAAACCGCAAGGGCCTGCTCCCTGTCCAGCCCCGCCGTCAGCAAAAAAGCCGCCATCGCCGCCGGAACCGTATATTCCGGCAAAAAGGACGCCGCAAGCATGAGAAAGACTCCCGCCGTAAAATACGCGCAGATCCGCCCATAATCCTCCGAAGCGTCCGGCTCGTCCAAGCGGTGCAGCCGCCCGCTTTCCAGATAAAAGACAAACAGCGCTCCAAACAAGATATTAAGCAAAAACAAGCTTACCGTTTCGCCAAGATGCATCCCGTGCAAAAATCCATACAATATCCCGCAAACGCCGCATAAAAACACGAGGTAAAAAAGCTTTACGACCCTTTTTGCGATAAACCGCTCGATGATAATGTCTTCGATAAAGCCTTCAAAAATCGCTCCCGCCGTCTGCTTTAAATTTTCCTTCCCTTCCGATTGTGTCACTTCTGCCATTTCGCCACCTGTTTTTTCCGCCTGCCTTTATCCGGCAGCCTGTCCGATTGCCTGTCCATGCGCCTGCCTTTATCAGACAGCCTGTCCATCCGCCTGTCTGATTGCTTTTGCTCGTAAGCTTCGTATGCGTTCACAATTTTTTGCACGAGCGGGTGCCTTACCACGTCGAGGCTCGTAAGCTCGCAGATTCCGATCTCTTCGATGCCCCGGACTACCCGAAGCGCAACGTCTAGCCCGGACTTTGCGTCTGGCGCCAGATCCTTTTGGGTGAGGTCGCCTGTTATGATCGCCTTCGAGCCGAACCCGATCCTTGTTAAAAACATTTTCATCTGGGCAGGCGTGGTGTTTTGCGCTTCATCTAAGATGATAAAGGAATTGTCCAGCGTGCGCCCGCGCATATAGGCAAGCGGGGCCACCTCGATCAGCCCTTTTTCCATGTTTTTCATAAAATTGTCCGCGCCCATGATCTGGTGCAGCGCGTCGTATAACGGACGCAGGTAAGGGTCTACTTTGCTTTGTAAATCCCCCGGCAAAAAACCTAAATTTTCCCCCGCTTCGATCGCCGGACGCGTTAATATGATCCGTCCCGTTTCTTCTTTTTTAAACGCCGAAATCGCCATAGCCATCGCAAGATAGGTTTTCCCGGTCCCCGCAGGGCCGGTCCCGAACACGATCATGCGGTTTCGGATCTGGTTTACATAATTTTTCTGCCCAAGCGTTTTAGGCTTGATCGGCTTTCCGTTTACCGTATACGCGATACAGTCGTCTTCAATCTGCGCAAGGGTCGCCGTCTCTTTTTCCCGCACTAGCGAAATCGCGTAATCCACGTTTTGCTCCGTAACCGCGCTTCCCTTTTTTGACAGCTCCAAAAGCTGCGATATCACCTGCTTTGCCTGCTCCGCCTGGGACTTGCTCCCCAAAAGCTTCACCTGCTCATCCCGGCATATGACCGTCACATGAAAGCTTCGCTCTATTTTTTTCATATAAACGTCAAACTGCCCGAATATATTCGTCATATGAGAGGCCGGCAGGTCCATTGATATTTCATTCAGACTCATCTACTGCATTCCCTTCATGCCCTGCCTCCGGCAGCTTATTTGCATTTGGCGCATATCGGAATGTGTTTTCTATGACCACGATTTTGCCGGAAACAGTGTATTTATTTTTTTCCTTCTTTATCATAACATTTTTTTCTAAAATTAGAACACCTTTTTGCGTTAATTTTTCTAAAAATTCCAATAAATTTTCTTTCGCATGGGCTTTCGCTTCCGAAAACGAATAAGTTTGCCGTTCCATCGCGCATTCCTCATATTCCCGCTTCACAAAATAAAACGGCAGGTAAAAGGAATCCGCCAGCCGAAGCTGGATGCGGCTGTCCATCCTCGTATACTGGTAAAAGGGCACTTTTTTCCACGGAGCCTGAAAATAGGAATCCCCAAAGCTTATGCCATAACGGTTTTCCACCTGTCCGCTGTACGTTTTCACCTCATGCTCCGCCGCAAAGCTGTCCTTATACGCATACTTCGTCTTAAGCTTAATATCCGCGTCCGCCGTGCAATACTGATAATCTATCAGCGTATCGCTATCGTCATAGATCGGCAGCGCGCCGGACACAAGCGTGTCGCCTTTTTTTACTTTATCGCCCTTTTGCACGCAGGGCGTGCCTTTTCTGACATATATGCTTTCAATCGTCCCGGAGTGCAGCGCCCGCAGGTCATAGCCTTTTTTTTCCTGGTCTTTAAATTCTTTTGGCGCGGCGGCGTTTCCTCCCGTCGACGCGGACAGGTTTTCCTGCACGTCGATCGTAAGCGTCGTCCCTTCCCGCTTCACCGACGTCCAGATAATGCTCCGAAAGCAGCTTCGCAATTCCTCTTCTAATTTTGTGCAGTCAATGGCGGAAATATGAGCGCCATAGGAACTGTTTTTTTCTTCCAAAAACTGCATGATGCTGTCGTCCGTCACGCTGTCATTTCCATTGATGTTTATCTTCCATATAAAACGGGAGAGCGCGAATAAGATCGCCATGCAAAGAAAAATGCTGGCAAACAGGATTTTCCGCTTCCTGTAACGGTAGAAAAAAAAGGGCATGCCATTTCTTTTCTGTATGCGCACATGCGTGCCGGTTTTTCGAAGCAGCGGCTTTAAGCTTTTAAACCCCCGCACCGATATTTTAAAAAAGCACGCGTCCCCATGCTGGGACAAGTCCCAGATCAATATGTTGTGGCTGCTGCACAAATTTAAAAAACGCTCCGGCGCATACCCCCATAACGACACCTCCACATAGCCGCAAAAATATTTGATCAGCGATAATAGCATCCTACACCCCTAGTTTTCATAAATGATCTGTTCAATAACCCCTTTGATTTTCATTTCCTCGTTGGTGTAATATTCAATCTCAAGCCTTTTTCCTATGATCAAAATGCGGCAGCCCTTTGCCTGGATACGCACATGCTCTTCTTTATACTCTAATATCCCCCGGTAATTTTCGATCAACAGCTCATTTTGCCCGGTGGCAGATAAAAGAACGCTCCCATAAGCTAAATCCGCTGGCAATGCAAAGGCACGTATGACACTGTCTTTTAATCCGCTCGTCAAATGATCTCGTTTTCCCATGGCAGCATTCACTCTGGCGTTTCCACTATAGATATTGATACTATTTTATGCGGCGCAGGACGCGGATATTCCAGCTTTATTTATGATACGGCTCATTATGGATCATGCGCATGCTCCGGTAGACCTGCTCTAATAAAATCACGCGCATAAGCTGGTGCGGAAAGGTCATTTTGGAGAAGCTAAGCAGCATATCCGCGCTGCCTAGTACTTTTTTCGACAAACCAAAAGAACCTCCGATCACAAACGCGATATGGCTTACCCCGCCAACCCCAAGGCTTTGTATCGTCTTTGAAAACTGAACGGAGTCTAACTGTCTCCCCTCTATGGCAAGCGCGATCACGTACGCGTCTTTTGGGAAGCGCTTTAACAAACGCTCCCCTTCCTTATTTAATATCGCCTCCTTCTCCTTTTCGCTTGCGGATTCCGGGGTTTTTTCATCCGAAACTTCCACGATCTGAAGCTTTATGTATCTGGAAAGGCGTTTTTTTAATTCCTCAATCGCGTCACGGTAGAATGGCTCTTTTATTTTGCCGACGGATAGGATCGTGATGTTCATTTTTGTTTCCTCCTGTGCCCTCATATTTGAATCATCTGATTTGCCGCATCGGTTACAACGGATTTTCCATAAAAAAGGAGGGCTTAGCCAGTCGTAAAACCACCAGACTGAATCCCCTCATTTTGACGCCATTTTACTGGCTTCCATTTTTTGTATTAAAACGGCTTTTTTAAGTAAACTCCTTAATATATTTCTTAGTAAATTCCTTAAAACCGCTAAAAAAAATCTGATTCCGCAGGATGTCTCGATACATACTTGCTAAAATCTATATCATTACGCAGCGCCGTATGTTTATCATAGATAAGAGAATAAATATGCCTCTTACCTTCGTTTATTTCTTTTAAATCATCCTTATCGATCACTATGATAAAAATCCCTTCCTTTAATGCAATTTTCTTAATAAGTCCTTTTGCGGAATCCCATCCGCCTCTTCCTGTTACGCCATCCCAAGCAATAAGGATGCCTAATTTTACATCAGCCAAAGATAAAAGCGAATAAAACTTTCCTACATAGGTAACATCTACTTTCCCATCATAATTTTTACATTCACACAAAAATGTATCTCCAAAACATGGAAACGCGGCTGTTATATTTGTCATTCTGGCATTTTCGTTCCACGTCAGCAAAAGATCTATTTCATTTGAACTTGTTCTGCAATTGCGTCTGCATTCAAAAAAACTTCCTGTTGGATTTTCAAATAATAGCGATATTAGTTTTTCCAGCTTCTTTCCCTTTGTTCCTGCATCCTGACAGCCATTTGATATCTCAGTATACAGTTGTTGAAATTGGCACTGATCCTCCTGGTTCAAATTAAGCACAGATGAATTATTCTTTCCTAACATGTAAATCAATTGATAGGGCGTAAGGCCTTTATCCGTCAAAAAATCTTCTATTTCCTCAACGTTTATTTTCTCATCTTTCATAATTATAAAACCTTGTAGATAATTATGGCATGTTCCGCTGGCTTTTCTACTACATTGTCACAATGCACACACCCAACCTCTTCTGGAATGTCAAACAAAGTCTTATAATAAATCCCAGTGAACCGCTGGCAATATGGACAATATATCTGTAAGTTTTGTTCTACAATCCCTGCCTCAACGCATACTTCCATCATCTCATATGCATCAACAATGCCAATCTTTAAACTCCTATGCAATGCGTCTGTATATATCCATTGTCCAGATCTATAATGCTGGTCTAAGAACCCTATGACTGCATCACAATCAATATTTAACTTTTTCTCCTTTAACAAAGGAACCGCTTTGACAAAGATACTTGATCGCATCATTCATACGCTCCATTCCTAAATCTTTACAATTGCCTGTAATATGCTGTAACAAAGTATATTTTCGACTAAAATAATCAAAAGTCACTTTAACAATATAACTTTGCGATTCAACTGGCTTTACCCATTTGATATAAATATATGGATAACTTGCCGTTGCTTCTTTATCCGCTAAATACTGCAATAAAATTTGTTTTGCATCATCTGCTTTTTGAAAGATCTCTTCATTCTCATCGATCAACTCCCGGATTTCGCCAATAAAAGGCAACACATAATCTGCGCTTTCAGATGCCGTTAATTCCGCGGAAGCTCCTGTTTTCATCTGCATCATCTGCTTATATATTCGCACATCTTCATTCTGTTTATCATTTATAATCTGGATAATGTCTGTATGGTCACATACAAACAAATCTAAATGCAGCTTATCCCTTAGCCAATCCATGCATTCACTGACCATCGTTTCATATACGTCGCTTGACACAACGCCATTACTATTATATCTTGTTGAATCATACCGTATTTCTAATATGCCATTTTCTTCATTCAAATAAATAATGATCGGATACCTATAATCAATTTGATCAAATGTGTCCTGTTTTACATATGTCTTCTGAAATACAAACTTAATAAAAAAATCACCATTATTTTTCCAATATAATGGCACAGACTCTTTCAATGATGTATTTAAAATGAACCCAGGCGCATAATCATCTGGATGAAACTCTTTTGCGCAAATTTGAAGCAAGCTATCCTCAATTGCTTTTCCATCCTTCAAACTGTAAAATAGCGGCAACGAATATTTATATAGCTTTATAAATTCCCAATATTCGTAAAAGCCTGCAAAATTAATATCCGTTGTCGTTTCTATAATAACTTTTCTATACTCTTTCTTAGACTCAAAATATTTCATTCCTTCTGAATCACCGATACTTAACTGCGATTCAAATGTGATTTTGTTATTCTTTGCCAAAAGTGAGCAAATGTTATTTAATACGCCGTTTGAATATCCTAAAACCGTATTTTTGTAAAAATCCAAGAACGTTTTTTCATCCATTGGAGATCTCATATCATTTCCTCCTTAAGCGCTTATTCTTTTTTACTATAACTTATCCACTCAAAAAAATCCACTATATTTTATCAATTTTACATGATTTTCCTTTACGCAGCATTGAAAATCCCCCAACCAAAAAAGATGGATTTTCCCCAAAAATATGGTATACTAAATACAAGGCTGCAAAAAGCCGCAAAAGGAGGTCAATTATGTGGTGCCCAAACTGTAAATCCGAATACCGAGACGGTATTACAGAATGTAACAAATGCCAAACGCCGCTTGTGGAAAAGCTTCCTATTGAAGTGGATACTTCCAGGCTGGAGGAAAAGCTTGCGCTGCTGCGCCGTATGGACACAGAGCAGGACATGGACGCGCTGCTTGGCGGAAACCATGCTTATGTGGAAAAAACAAAAAAATATGAGGATGTGAAATCGACGGCTTACTCGTTCCTTTTAGTAAGCGTCGCCGGAATCGCGTTTTTGATCCTGTTGTTTACCGGCGTTATCCCAATCCAGTTCGCCGCCTATATGAAATATCTGATGGCGGTCGTAATGGGCGGCATGTTCCTTATTTTTTTTGTGATCGGCATACGCTCGTTCCAAAGCCTTCGCGACTTAAATGAGCAGGTTTACAAAGAGCAGGCGGATTTAACTGACGCCAAACGCTGGTTTTATAAACATTATTCCGCAAAAGCGGTTGATATCATAGCGGACATACGGGAATCTGATGAATTGCAGCAAAAATATTTTTTACGGACTTATTTTATCAAAGGGGCTTTATTGGAAAAATTTCCCGCATTCCAGGACGACTTTTTAGAATACCTGACAGACCTGATCTATGAAGAGCTTTACAAGCACGAGGACGCTTAGTTCATAAAAAATCTGAATTCATAAAAAAACGTTTTATTACAAAAGGAGCATAAAACTATGCCCCTTTTTTCATATCCCATTTATGGCTGGTAAGTATAGCTTACCTGTTTTACGGCGCTGCTGTTTCCGTTTCCATCGGTTATAATGACAGACAACAGGCTGGAGCCTTCCGGCATCGTGATCCCGCCCTGGTATGCCGTGCCGTTTTCCGGGGTCAGCGCAGCGTCGGACGACCAGCTGTAATACGCCTTATACCCGATCGGCACATCGATCACGATCCTTTGGGGCGTTGTATACGTGCCGCTTTCCGGATACACCTGCGGTTCGGCCAAGCCAGGGGACTGTCCCGCGTTGCCTTCCGGCTGGGTTAACGCTCCGTCCCCATTTTCGGTTGACTGGGCAGGGAAGCCGTCTCCTTCCGGTTCCGGCATTCCAGGAATCACGCCCTGGGATGTGTCCAGCCCGATCTGGTACTCCCCGACCTCTTCCTCGCTGTATACGTCTTTGTTATTTTTGCAGACCGCCACTACCGTATAATGCCCGGATTCCAACGAAATCGGCCCGGTGTACGGTATCCCGGATTTTCTTGGGGACGAGCCGTCTACCGTAAAGAAAACGTCATAGCCGCTTTTTGCCGAAATGACAAGCGTCTGGCTGTAATCATAATTTCCTGGCGTAAGCTCTAAATATGGCGCGTCCACCAAGTATGGAGTAAACATTGACGCTATGAGGGAATTTGGCGCGGCCTTTGCAAGCTCCGC
>CANDMI010000026.1 GCA_947385775.1 uncultured Eubacterium sp.
GGAGTCGCCTCCACCGGACGTTATCCGGCATCCTGCCCTATGAAGCCCGGACTTTCCTCACCTGCGGCCTTTCGGCGCTTGCAGCCGCGATCATCCATCCTGCTTGCATATACCATATTTATTCAATCATATTTGGAGTAAAATGTAAAGGGGAAAATTCCGCACCGAACAAGCGCGCAGAGCCAATGGCATTTTGCGGGACGGATGCGTAAAAATAGGTTGGCTTTGCGAAAAAAAAGAATCTTGCGGTTTTTTTCTATTATATTATAATATATTTTAGTCTGCCCTTTCGACATTTCAGTATTGCCGTTTCAGGCAGCAAAGTTTATACTCACGAGCGATAAAGTATACCATATGATTCAAGATAACAACGCTCGTGAGTCGGCGTTATTGGCAAATTTTAGTGATCGTGAGTATATATTGAGATTTTAAGGGAGGGTAATGGAATGGAACATATTCAGAAAAAAAACGGCGGGCAGCATGACTCTGTGGTAAAAGAAGTCGTAAAATTACGCAGGAAAGAGTTAAATCATACGATCGCGTCGATCTCCGGGCTGACGGATATGAAATACGAGCCGGTAAACGGCGAACTAAACAGTATCCATAAGCGTTTGATAAACGGAAGGAAAGAATTTGAGCAGGCGGTGACAAAATCCATGGATGCGGCGATCCGCATGAGCGCAATGGATCTGATCCTGGAAGATAACGCAAAGACTTTGGATGGGATTAACGGGTTTATCACAGATTCGGTGAATGAGGTTACGGAGGCTGCTTCGTCCACCGCGGAAATAGCCGGAGAGGTCGCAAAGGCGCATGAAAACCTGACTTCCGCGATCGTAAACGTTTCGGGGGAATCCGCAAAGATAATGGATGAAATACAAGAATGCGAACAGCACTTAGATTCCGTAAACGGGCTTTCCGCAGAAGCGATCTCCAATGCAAAGGAAATGAAAACGGACATTGAGGGGCTGTTGGAGATTATCGGACATATGAGCGAGGCTGTTTCCGCGATTAGCGCGATCTCTTCCCAGACGAACCTTTTGGCGCTGAACGCTTCGATTGAAGCCGCACGCGCCGGAGAAGCCGGCAGAGGGTTTTCGGTCGTGGCGGAGTCTATCCGGGGGCTTGCCGAGCAGACAAAGACGCTGACCGAAAGGATGGGGAGTTTTTTGGACAGCGTCAAGGAGGCTTCTCAAAAAAGCTCCGCCAGCGTAGATACGACAGTAGCGGAACTGGAACGCATGAATGACGACATTCAAGATATCTGGAAAATTACTGGCAGCAACCGTACCGGCATGGTACATATTAACGATTCGGTTTCTTCTCTGGCGGCGGTAAGCGAACAGATCAGCAGCTCCATGAGCGAGCTGGATAACCATTCACAGCACGTCAGCGATCAGTGCCAGAATATGGAAAAGCATGTAAGATCGCTTGCGGATGTAAGCTTATCTGTGGCTGGCCTTGCAGAGCCGTCTAAGGTGATCGAAAAGCAGCTCGTCGACTCTGCTGAAATTATGGGGAAAATGGCGCAGGACGCGTTTTATATGTTAGACAACCAGGTTCTTTTACAGTGCATCCAAAGTGCGGTAGCCGCTCACCAAAGCTGGTTGGAGACGTTAGCGGAAATGGCGAAAAGCCGGCAGCTTCGCCCGTTGCAGACGGACTGCACGAAATGCGGCCTTGGTCATTTTTACTACGCGTTCCATCCGGTTCATCCAAAGGTTTTGGCTATCTGGAACGGGTTAGAGGAAAAACACAAATCGTTTCACGCATACGGAACGGAAATGATCGCCGCGATTCAGGACGGACGCACCGGCGAGCTGGAACAGATTTACAAAAAGGCGGAGCTTTGCTCGAAAGATCTGGGGGCGGATTTTCAAAATTTGATAAAGGCAATCGAGGCGTTGACGAAGGAGAAGGTGCGGATCTTTGAAGCTTGATGTGACGGCTTGGCTTGGAAGTTACAGTTTTCCTTTGACTTCATGGTAGCAGAATCCGGCTCATCTTTACTGTAATGAAAACCTTCATAACCGCATTTCTAAACTTGAAATATCTGTCGAATCTGCTATAATGTCAAAGGGAGATCCCAGTATTCGTTATTTTTTGAAAACAGAGAAAAGTTGTTTGGGTGTTTATGGAGGATATATGAAACGATTAATGTTAGGCAACCAGGCCCTTGCAAGGGGGCTTTATGAAGCAGGCTGCTGTGTAGTTTCCAGCTATCCGGGCACGCCGAGTACGGAAGTTACAGAAGAAGCCGCAAAGTATGATGAAATTTATTGTGAGTGGGCGCCAAATGAAAAAGTGGCTATGGAAGCCGCGTTTGGCGCTTCTTTGGCGGGAAAGCGGAGTTTTTGCGGGATGAAGCATGTGGGGCTGAATGTAGCGGCGGATCCGTTGTTTACCTGTTCTTATACGGGTGTGAACGCGGGGATGGTCATCTGCGTGGCGGATGACGCGGGGATGCATTCTTCGCAGAATGAGCAGGATTCCCGCCATTATGCGGCTGCGGCGAAAATACCGATGCTAGAGCCGTCGGATTCTATGGAAGCGTGTGAGTTTGCAAAAAAAGCGTTTGCGCTTTCCGAGCAGTTTGACACCCCTGTTTTGATTAAAATGTGCACAAGGGTTGCCCATTCCCAGAGCATTGTAGAGACAGGGGAGCGGGAGCAAAGGGAAACGCTTCCTTATGAGAAAAATATTGCCAAATATGTAATGATGCCTGTGAATGCTATCCGCCGCCATCCGGTTGTGGAGGAACGCACGAAAAAGCTGGAGCAGTTTGCAAAGGATTGCTCATTTAACCGTATGGAAATGGGGGATACGAAGCTTGGGATCATTACTTCTTCCACAAGCTATCAGTATGTGAAGGAAGTGTTTGGTGAAAATGCCAGTATTTTAAAGCTGGGCATGGTGTATCCGCTTTCGGCGGAATTGATCCTGGATTTCGCTTCAAAGGTAGAGCGGCTTGTTGTGGTGGAAGAATTAGATCCGGTGATCGAAAATTTCTGCAAAGCGCTGGGGCTAAAGGTGACAGGCAAGGATGTGCTGCCGATGGAAGGGGAATATTCCCAAAACCTTGTGGCAAAAAAGCTGGGGCAGGATACGCCGGAGTATAAAAGCCTGGACATGGCCCTTCCTGCAAGGCCGCCTGTTATGTGCGCCGGATGCCCGCACCGGGGGTTATTTTACGTATTGTCTAAAAATAAATGTACGGTGCTTGGGGACATCGGATGCTACACGCTTGGGGCGGTCGCGCCGTTAAATGCCATTGAGATGACGCTTTGCATGGGCGCCTCGATCAGCGCAACCCATGGATTTAATAAAGCCCTCGGGAAAGAGGCGGAAGGCAATACGGTAGCGGTGATCGGGGATTCCACCTTTATGCATTCCGGCATGACAGGGCTTGCGAATATCGCGTATAACCAGAGCAATTCTACGGTAATTATTCTGGATAACTCCATTACCGGCATGACCGGGCATCAGCAAAACCCGACTACGGGTTATAATATTAAAGGCGACCCGGCGGGAAAGATCGATTTAGAGAGCCTGTGCCGTTCCATGGGGATTGAGCGCGTCGTTGTTGTGGACCCTTATGATCTGGAAGAATGCGAACGTGTATTAAAAGAAGAACTGGCGGCTAAGGCTCCGTCTGTCATTATCAGCAGGCGGCCTTGCGCGCTGTTAAAGTATGTAAAGCATAACCCTCCTCTTCATGTGGAGACGGATAATTGCAAAAGCTGCAAAGCGTGTATGCGGCTTGGCTGTCCGGCGGTCAGCATGAAAAATAACAAAGCGGTGATCGATAATACGTTATGCGTAGGCTGCGGCGTATGCCAGCAGTTGTGTAAGTTCGATGCGTTACGGTCTGGGGAGGTGTCAAGATGACAAAAAATATAATGATCGTCGGTGTAGGCGGGCAGGGTTCCCTGCTGGCAAGCAAGCTGCTGGGGCATCTTCTGTTATCGGAAGGCTATGATGTGAAGGTGTCCGAGGTGCATGGCATGAGCCAGCGCGGGGGCAGCGTCGTTACATATGTCAGGTTTGGGGAAAAGGTTTATTCGCCGGTTATAGATAAAGGCGGGGCGGATTTTATTGTTTCGTTCGAAGAGCTGGAAGCGGCGCGTTATGTGGAGTATTTAAAGCCGGATGGAAGGATTGTCACAAATACCCAGCAGATCGACCCGATGCCGGTCATTAACGGCGCGGCAAAGTATCCGGAGCGGTTAATTGAAAAAATCCGTTCCCTTGGGATTTCGGTAGACGCGATGGACTGCCTTAAGGTCGCGGAGCAGGCGGGGTCTGCCAAGGCTGTAAACATTGTATTGATGGGGCGTTTGTCCAAGTATTTTGATATCCCGGTGGAAAAGTGGCGGCAGGCGATAGTAGAATGCGTGCCGCAAAAGTTTGCTGATTTGAATCAAAAAGCTTTTCTGCTTGGACGGGGGGAGTAGGGCGGCGCTCTATTCCGCTTTCATATTATTGCTTCCGGTCGGGTGAAAAGAGCGCAATAGCTGCACGGCGGGAACGCAGGAAAAAGAAAAAATAGAAAAATGGATGGGAGAATTTTTAAATGAAAAACTATTACCAGCCGGAAATAGAGACGATGCCGTTAGACGAGCTGCAAGAGCTGCAAAGCAAGCGGCTGATCGAGCAGGTTCAATATGTCTATGACCATGTGAAGTTTTACCACGACAGGATGGATGAGGCGGGCGTAAAGCCGCAGGATATACAGGGGCTTTCGGATTTATCGAAGCTGCCGTTTATTACAAAGGATGACCTGCGCGACCAGTATCCGTACGGGCTTTTGGGCGTGCCGTTAAAGGACTGTGTGCGCATTCAGTCAACCAGCGGGACGACAGGTAGACGTGTTGTGGCGTTTTACACCCAGGAAGATTTGGATGTGTGGGAAGACTGCTGTGCCAGGGCGATCGTGGCGGCGGGCGGCACAAAGGATGATGTCTGCCAGGTTTGCTATGGATACGGCCTTTTTACTGGAGGACCGGGATTAAACGGCGGCTCCCATAAGGTAGGCTGCCTGACGCTTCCGATGTCCTCCGGGAATACGGAGCGCCAGCTGCAATTTATGACAGACTTAGAAGCCACGATCCTTTGCTGCACCCCGTCGTACGCGGCAAATCTTGGCGAGGCGGTAAATGAAAGAGGCATGAAGGACCAGCTTAAATTAAAGGCGGGCATCTTCGGGGCGGAGCCATGGACGGAGGAAATGCGTCATAATATTGAAGAATCCCTTGGGATTAAGGCATACGACATTTATGGGCTGACAGAGATTTCCGGGCCGGGGGTTTCGTTTGAATGCGAAGAGCAAGCCGGTATGCATATTCAGGAAGATCATTTTATCGCGGAGATCATCGACCCGAAAACCGGGGAAACGCTTCCGGAAGGGGAAACCGGGGAGCTTGTGTTATCCTGCATTACGAAAAAAGCGTTCCCGCTGCTGCGCTATCGCACCCGCGACCTGTGTCGTTTAAGCCGCAAGAAATGCTCCTGCGGGCGTACCCATGTGCGTATGAAAAAGCCAAAGGGCAGAAGCGACGACATGATGATCGTCAAGGGCGTAAACGTATGGCCGTCCCAGATTGAAACGGTTCTGCTAAACCAGGGCTATGAAGCAAACTATCAGATCGTAGTCGACCGTGTCGGCAATCATGACAGCATTGAAGTGCAGGTAGAGTTGACGCCGGAGATGGCGCAAAACCCGACGCTAACCATTGCCCAGAGGGAAAAGAAGATTACGTCGGGGTTAAAATCCATGCTTGGGATTACGGTAGACGTAAAAGTTGTGGAGCCAAAGAGCATTGCCAGAAGCGAAGGAAAGGCAGTGCGCGTGATTGATAAAAGGCATTTGTATTAATGTTGCATGGCGGCAATTTATTGGAATATCATTTCGCTCATGGGTACAAAATTGTATGGAATTTTGTACTTGAAATATAGTAGAATCTTAAGTTATCGTATAGACTTTATAATGGAAATGTGATAGTATAAAGCATCGGTAATGTAGCAGGAAATCTTTTATGGGCGGAGGTGGAAGTATGACAGATCATGAATTGTTGCTTGCGATTTCGGACATAGTAGAAAAGAAGATCAATGCGGCAGTCGGGCCGGTTGAGATCAATATGAAGATGATGGAGGGCAGCATCCGTCAGGATATGAAGGAGATGGAGGCCGGAATCCGTCAGGATATGAAGGAGATGGAGGCCGGAATCCGTCAGGATATGAAGACAATGGAGGCCGGAATCCGTCAGGATATGAAGACAATGGAGGCCGGAATCCGTCAGGATATGAAAGAGATGGAGGCCGGAATCCGTCAGGATATGAAAGAGATGGAGGCCGGAATCCGTCGAGATATGTCAGTGTTAGATGACAGGATCACCGGTTTAGATCACCGGGTCACAGATTTAAACGATCAGGTATTAAAATTAAGCGACCGTGTATTAAATGTGGAATTGCATTTGGAACAGGTTACTGATCCTAAGATTGAATGGCTTGCGGAAAATTATCTTCCGGCGGCAAAGCGGTATGAAAAGGCTACGGAAAAAATCGAAGCTGTGGCTTCGGATGTTGATGTGTTAAAGAGTGTAGTCAGGGAACATAGCGAGAAGCTGCAAATGATCTCATAACAGCCTTGAATCGTTTTTGGTATTTTTAATCTGTGTCGGGCCGGACTTTGCAAGCGGATGCGGGAAATTGATTTATTGGCTGCCATGCTCCATATGCACATTTATTTTGTGTATGGAGCATGATGGCAAGATACCAAAGGAACTTTTTAGCAGTTTAGCTGCAACAGCCGTACAGCATTTTCGGAAAAAATCAGCTCCTTTTCGTGGGCGGTCAGCGCCATATTTTCAATCCGGCGTATATAGTCTTTTTGTCCTTCCCATGGAGAATCGGTTGCAAATAAGATTTTATCTGCGCCGTGTTTTCTTACGATCCTTATAAATTGTTCATCTGTTAAATTGCAGGACAGATATGGAGAGCCGCTTTTGGCGTCATCCTGTGTGATGGGGCCGATTGCGAATGCGGTGTCAAACCAGACATCTGCTCCGGCAAGGTCGTTTTCGACTTCGTTCCAACATGCCCAATTGCCCATATGGGCGAGTACAAATTTATCCGGGTGTACGTCGTCCAGTACATGCAGGATTTGTTTTACAGAAGCAAAATTGTGGCCGTAAATGCCGATATCAACTCCGGCGTGAGTCAGCACGATCAGTCCAAGGTTTGCGGCATAGTCTATAATATGAAGAAAACGGGGATCGTCCAGGTCTGTATTCTGGTAGGCAGGATGGATTTTGATGCCTTTTATCCCGCCATCCTTTAAGCGTTTCAATTCCGCTTTATAATCCGGATAGTCCGGGTGCATTCCGCCGAATGTGATAATCCCCTGCCTGAAAAGGGCTTCCCGCTGTTCTATTAAAGTCCGGTTGATTTTTTCAACCTGGTCGACCCGAGTCATGACAGGAAGGTTGACCGAATACGTGACAGACGCATCGTTCATAGAAGAAAGCAGGTTGTTTCTGGAGCCGTTTGTAAAATATTTCGTATGGGAAGCTTTGCTTAGCTTTGAAAGGACTTTTTCTGAAATTTCATCTGGAAATGTGTGCACATGAAAATCAATGATCATTTTTTCCTCCTAATTTATAATATCGTTTATTTTGTTTTTAGTGGAGCCAAGGATGGGCGTAACTTTGTTTTCCTTCTTTTGACACATTTGCATATAGTATGATAAAATAAAAAAAAGGAACTGTCAATTGTTATCAATATGGAATCAATTGTAACGTTACAGTTCAGCCTTTGGCTTCACTGTAACGGAATCCGGCTCATTAGAAGTTTGCCGTTGGCAAAGAGCCGGATTCCCACAACCGCAGCTTTATCATACGGACTTTGCAGTAAATGCAAAGTCCTGGGCTGAACTGTAACATTGTAACCAGAAAGGAAGTATTTTATTATGCCTGTAACAGATTTACTGGAGAGGAACCATAAGCTGTATGGGGACGAGGTGGCGCTTGTGGAGCTGAACCCATTGCGGACGGATACGAGGAAGACGACCTGGAAAGAGTATGAGCTTGTCCAGCAGACCTCTTCTGTCCCGTACCGCAGGGAGATTACATGGGCTATTTTTGATGAAAAAGCAAACCGCGTGGCAAATATGCTGATGAGCCGCGGGATACAAAAAGGCGACCGTGTGGCGCTTTTGATGTTTAACTGCCTAGAGTGGCTGCCGATCTATTTTGGGATATTAAAGACCGGGGCGATTGCCGTTCCGTTTAATTTCCGTTTTTCCGCAGATGAGATTAAATATTGCGCGGATTTGGCGCAGGTACATATTTTGTTTTTCGGGCCGGAATTTATCGGGCGCATTGAGTCGATAGAGGACGATTTAAGCAAAGGGCGGCTTTTGATCTATGTGGGGGACGGGTGCCCGACGTTTGCGGAAAGCTATCATGAATTAGTTGCGGACTGTTCCAGCCAGGCTCCGTTGGTGCGGCTGGAGGAAGAGGATGACGCCGCGATTTATTTTTCCTCCGGCACCACCGGATTTCCGAAAGCGATTTTGCATAATCATGAAAGCCTGATGCAGGCGGCGCAAATGGAACAAAAGCACCACTTAACAAGCAGGGAGGATGTGTTTTTATGCATTCCGCCGCTATATCATACCGGGGCGAAATTTCACTGGATGGGCAGTCTGTGCGCGGGCAGCAGGGCGGTTTTGTTACAGGGCACGACGCCGGAGATTATTTTGGATGCGGTATCCAAGGAGCATTGTACGATCGTATGGCTGCTTGTCCCATGGGCGCAGGATATTTTAACGGCGTTAGATAAAGGCGATGTTAAAATGCAGGATTATGAATTGGAGCAATGGCGGCTGATGCATATCGGCGCGCAGCCGGTGCCGCCGTCTTTGATCAAACGCTGGAAAGAGTATTTTCCGCACCATATGTACGACACCAATTATGGCTTGTCAGAATCAACAGGCCCGGGATGCGTCCATCTGGGGATTGAAAACATTCATAAAATCGGAGCGATCGGCATTCCTGGCTACCGTTGGAAATGCAAGATTGTGGATGAAAGCGGCATGGAGGTAGAGCGGGGCAGCGTAGGCGAGCTTTGCGTGAAAGGGCCTGGGGTTATGACCTGCTATTATAATGATGAAAAGGCGACGGGAGAAACGCTAAAAGACGGCTGGCTGTATACGGGGGATATGGCAAAGCAGGACGAGGACGGTTTTTATTTCCTTGTAGACCGCAAAAAAGATGTCATTGTAAGCGGCGGGGAAAATATTTATCCGGTTCAGATCGAAAACTTCTTAAGCTCCTATCAGAAAATACAGGATGTGGCGGTAATCGGCC
Organism: uncultured Eubacterium sp.; assembly: GCA_947385775.1. Classification (GTDB taxonomy): domain Bacteria; phylum Bacillota; class Clostridia; order Lachnospirales; family Lachnospiraceae; genus Eubacterium_J. Next base: position 9,369 of record CANDMI010000026.1, read on the forward strand.
TGCCGGATGAAAGGCTTGGGGAGATTACCGGCGCGATCATCCAGGCTAAGGAAGGGGAAGCGTGCACGGAGGAAGAGATCAACGAATTTTGCAAACAGCTTCCAAAATACAAGCGTCCGAAGAAAATTATTTTTGCGCATGTGCCAAGAAACGCGACAGGAAAGATCGAAAAACCTGCGCTGCGTAAAAAATATGGCGCAGAGCAGTTGGTCGCGAGACAGAATATGGGTTAAAGATATTATGCAGTATACATGGGATAACATTGAACAGCATATTGCCGCCTGCGCCTGCTGTCCTTTAAGCCAGACCAGACGATTGCCTGTCATGGGGCGCGGGAGCCATCAGGCGGGGATCATGCTGATCGCCGAAGCACCCGGGGCGCAGGAGGACGAACAGGGGTTGCCGTTTGTAGGGCGTTCCGGAGAAATACTGGACAGGCTTTTAGAAAGCTGCGGCCTGGACAGGAAAAAAGTTTACATCACAAATATTATAAAATGCCATCCGCCGGGCAACCGTGACCCAAAGGAAGAGGAAAAAGAAGCCTGTTTTCCATACTTGAAATGCGAGACGTTTCTGTTAAAGCCCAAAGTCATTGTCTGCCTTGGGCGGGTTGCCGCCCAGCGTATTATTTCACCGGATTTTAAGATCACCAGGCAGCATGGCGCCTGGATATACCGGAAAAATTGCGCGCTGACTGCGACGTATCATCCGTCGGCGATTTTGCGTGACCCATCCAAATACGAAGCCGTAAAGGATGATTTTGGCATAATCGCAAAAAAGTGGTCGGAATTTGCGTCAGATCATTTGCGGCCGTAAGCGCCAGATACAGGCCATAGCCTGAGTTTTTCTGCGATTTCCGATGTCAGGCATTGGATTGCCGTTTGACCTTTGTAGCTTTAATTTTCCCTTCTTTTTTGCTTTAGAAGTTTGATTGCACAAGATGTAAAAAATCATCATAAGATGTTATTTTTATTGTTCGTCCATATGATAAAATGAAAGTCTGATAGAAAAAATAAAGAGCTGCCAAAAAGGAGTTATCATAATGGGAAAGATCGAATGAAAGATTGAATGAAAGATTCTCACATGAAAGAATTTTTAGAAATTATGGAAAAAAACGAAGAGCTAGGGCAAAAGGTAGCGAGGATGGACGCGGATGGTAAAATACAGCCATCGGATTATATCACATTGGCGGCGGAGTATGGCATAACGCTGACGGAGCGGGATTTTGAGTAGATCAAATAGAAATACAGGCTAATTTTTTTCCTCATTTAGGTCGATAAAAAATATAAAAAAGTATTTTCTAAATTTTTTATATGGAGCGATGGAGGACACAAAATGAGAGTGGAGCCAAATGAGTGGAGGCCATATGGCAAAATTATTTACCAGAAACAAAATTTTATCGTAAAGCAGGTGGCGATGTTGCCGGAGAAAGCGGCGGAGTATGATGAAGCGCCGGGTTATGTATGCTGCCCGATACAGGCGTGGCAGCATACGGATCTGCGCAAGCTGTTTGACGATTGGCGCAAGCAGTTCGCCAAAGCATCGGGAAATGGGATCTGTAAGCGGATACCATGCGTCTGCTATCCAGATGAAATGACCTTTCGGTCAACTTATTTAGCTGGTTTGAAGCACAGCGTATTTTTGAAAACGCTGAAAGATAATTTTGAGAACGGATGGGAAAAAGCGAGACTTGTGGCGCACGAGTCGGCCATGAAGGCTGTGAAGTCAAAGAATATGAAAGAAATTTGCAAAGCGGTCGGTTATCCGCCGTTTATCATAGCCGCGTTAGGCAAGGCGCTCCTTAAGTTTGAGGATGGAGACGCGATGCCGCTTGTGGCTAAGTTTTACGAGGAGCTGATCACGGGCATCCTCTATGTGCCGGTGGAAAAGCCGGATGAGCTGGCGTTTCAGATTTCGGATAAAACATGGGAGGCGATCGATTCCACGGAATTTAATTATTAACGACATTTCATATTTACATAAAATGTAAAAATCTACATAAGATGTTGTTTCTATTTTCTGACCATATGATATAATTGAACAAAAGATTTTGCGTTCGGATCATGCCGCGGACAAGACTGGGTGCAAAAATACTGGAAACGCTTTTGTCTAATTTATGGTTTTTATTTAGATCAAAGCGTTTCTTTTCTTCCAAATCTTTATGATAATTTATAGAAAAAAAGGGGAAAAGCAATGAAAAAATGGATCGCGAAAAAGATGGTTTTGCTTTTGCTGTCAGTTTCGCTGGCAGTTTGTATGAGCGGCGCGCCGCTGTCTGCGTTTGGCGGCTTAGACGCGCAAAACGCAGACGCAGCGGATGCGGAGTCAAAAAGCGAAGCGAATGGGGCGACGGAAAGCACAGCGGATGCTGGATTAGAGAGCGTGCCAGACAGGGAACTGGAAGAAAAAAGCGAGGACGCTGTCATAAGGAGCGAATACGAAGCGGAGGTGGAGGTAGACGGCAAAGTAGTCAAGTATACAGATTTTATCCAGGCATGGAAGGATATGGACAAAGAGGGAAAGACATCCACCATTTGTTTGTTAAAGACGATAAATTTGTATACAAGAAACACTGGCGGCTTAGAGCCTGGAGATACAGATAGCACGGATGTATTATATATGCGGGCTGGAAATATTACCCTTAAAATGGAGAATGGAGCAAAATTATATAATGATGGGAGTGCGAATTGTATCATACATGTACAAGGCGGTTCGTTTACACTTGATGGTGGTGAAATATCTCAAGAACATAGCAATACGGCCTATGCATTAATCGCAAGTGGAGGGAAGGTAGTTATTAAGGGCGACGCGAAGATTAAAAGTCAAAATGGTCCGGGTGTTTATGTCAGTCCGTTTGAAAAAGGAGGAGTGCAGGTAAGTATTGGCAGAAGCGAGATTGAGGGAAATACTCATGCTGTGCAATGCACCACAGATTCAGGGCTGACGCTTGGTGACATACTAGATAAAGGATACGCCTTTCAAAAGAAAGATGGTAGTGGTCAGTGGGAAAGTCAGTTGTCAGGCAAAACGACAGCTCAAAAAGTCAGCACAGAGCAGGTTTTGAATTTTCCATCAGAGCCGCAGGATCAGACGATCGTATATGGGGATGCGAATAACCCGACTTTGCGTGCGGCGGCAAGCATAGTGGATGGGAAACAGGATGCAGTCAACAATAAAGCGATTACATATCAATGGTTCGAATGCGATGGAAATGGAAAAGGGACGGCAATTTCAGCAGCGACAAATCCAGATTATACACCCAATTGTACAAATAAAAAAGCGGGAAGTTATCCGTATTATTGTGAAGTGACATGCGACTGGCTGTCGTTTGAAAGCAGGCGAGCGGTTGTAACAATTGAAAAAAGGCCGCTGACAGCAGAGGTTTTAGGAGAAATTGTAAAAAATTATGATGGGAAGAAGGAGGTTGAAGCGGGGGAAGTTTTATTTCCACAGGTTCAGTTTCAAAATGTGATAAATGGGGATGTGGTGACAGCGTCCGCGATCCGTGCAACCTTTCCAAGTGAAAAGCCGGGAACTTACGAGGATGTTGACGTGACGCTTTCTGATTTGAACGGAAAGAATGCGGAAAATTATCGGGCGCTGCCTGTTTTGGCGAAGGGACGGATCGTGCCATTGCCGATTACAAGCGTGTCTTTAAATAAAGACAGCCTGTCACTGTTTGTAGGGGGAAGCGACCAGCTGATCCTTACGATTTTTCCAGAAGAGGGTACGGATAAAAAAGTATCGTGGAAATCCAGCAATCCTTCCATCGCTTCTGTGGACAGCGAAGGGAAAGTGACAGGATGCGGCGCCGGGAGCGCGGTCATTACGGCTACTACAGCGGATGGAAAGTTCCATGCTGAATGCAAGGTTACAGTCAGTGGCAATTCTGGAAGCGCAGGCTGGTATCCAGGATTCGGCGGCATTGTCACAAGCCCGAGGAAGCCGTTTTTAAAAAGCAGCCCGGCGAAGCAGGGGTGGAGCGTGATTCGCGCGGAGGCGGTCAAGGCCGCGGAAGCTGGCGTTTGCATGTTGGAAATAGATATGAACGGCACGGCTGTCGTTCCAGGCAGCTTTTTTGCGGCTATCCGGGGCAGCGAGGTGACCGCGGTGATTGATCTGGATGGCGGCATTGTCTGGCGGGTCTTTGGAAAAGATATTTCAGAGGAAACGGTTTATGACCGGGACTTTACGGTAAAAGTAAATGCCGGGACGATCCCACAAAAGCTTATGGAAGATATCCCAGGCAGCTTTGGATATTTGGAGTTAAAGTTTGTGGATGGGGGGGCGTTTGGCTTTACGGCAACGATAACCGCGCAGATTGGCAAGGATGAAAAAGGCTATACGATTGGAAAGAAGCTGGGGACGGACCTTGCCGGAAAGTACGCAAACCTGTATTACTATAATCCGACCCAGGGTATCCTGGAATTTATCTGCGCGGACAAAATACGGGAGGACGGCTCGGTGAGCCTGCCGTTTATCCAGGGGGCGGATTATGCGGTGATCTTATCTGAGACGGAATTGGATGGAATGGACGCGCCGGATACCCCGCAGGAGGGGACGAAGCCTTCCGGGACGCGGGAGCCGGAAAAAACATCTGTGCAGGCAGGAGACGTAAAGCTTTCCAAAACAATGTATACCTACGATGGAAAGGCGAAAAAGCCGTCGGTCAAAGCTGTGGACAAGGACGGGAATGCGATACCGGGTAAATATTATACCGTAAGCTATCAAAATAATAAAAAGGTTGGCAGGGCTACGGCAACTGTTGTTTTTAAGGACGGCTATACCGGGACGATAAAAAAAACATTTACGATACGTCCGATGGGAGTTTTGATTAAAAATCTACAGGCGGCGTCCACAGGATTTACCGTAAAATGGGCAAAAAAGACCGCACAGACAAGCGGATATCAGATACAGTATTCTACGAACGCGAATTTTAAGAAAAACAGTACGGGAAGCGTATACGTAAAAAAGGCATCCGCAACAAAGAAAACTGTAAAAAATTTAAACTTCGCGAAAAAATATTACGTGCGAATCCGTGTCTATAAGAAGGTAAAGTCAGACGGAAAAAGCGAAAAGCTTTATTCCATATGGAGTAAGGCAAAGCGTGTGAAAACGCGCTCTGGCGCATCTGAAAAGGAAAAATAGCAAAATAAGAAAATCAGGAAATAAAAATTAGTAATTTATAAATAAAAATGCAGATGATCATAGATTATCTGCATTTTTATTCCAAAAGTTTACAGGCTCATAGTCCTGGAGCTTCGCTAACATGCCGCATTTGTTTAATTGCGATTGTATAAGGTCGAGCGTTTCTTCGTCTTCTGCAAATATCGTGTGGTAATGATAGCCTGCCGTCACATTTTTCAGCAGGCTGGATTTCCCGGAAAAAATAGATTCCATAAAGCTTTGGATATCCTTTCGGGAGCGTATGTTCATATCCGCCCGGACAACGCCATATACCTTATGGTAAATAAATACGTCCTGTATCTTTCCACCCAAGTCTACGATAAGCGTCATTTCATCTTCGGTCTGCGCGTCGGAATGAAAGACCTTTAAGATACGGCTGATCGTTTGCCTCTCCTGTGGAAGCAGGTAGCCCCGGCTTGCGGAAAAAATATCGACGCCGTTTGCGCGCAAAAGAGCGATATCCTGTACGATCACCTGCCTGCTGACATGCAGCTGCTTTGCCAACGCAGCGCCGGAGATGGGATTTTTGCTTTTTCCTAAGATTTGCAGCAGTTCATTTCTGCGGGCTTGTCCACTTGTCATAAGAGCGGCTCCTTTCCGAAATTAAATCGCATGTAAATTTTTCAACGAAAAGTCCAATATCGGGGCGGAATGGGTTAATGCGCCGCTGGAAATAAAATCGACTCCAAGGTCGGTAAGCTTTGCGATGTTTTCGCTTGTTACGTTGCCGGAAATTTCAATCTGCGCCCTCCCGTCAATCCATGCTACGGCTTCTTTCATTTGTTCATAGGACATGTTGTCCAGCATAATGATATCCGCTCCGGCTTCGACGGCATCCTTTACCATTTCCAGAGTTTCGGTTTCCACTTCGATCTTACGGACAAACGGAGCGTATTCTTTTGCCATACGGATGGCGTTTTTCACGCCTCCGGCCGCGCCGATATGGTTGTCCTTTAACAGCACGCCGTCGGAAAGGTTGTAACGGTGGTTATTTCCGCCGCCAACGCGTACGGCGTATTTTTCAAAGATGCGGTTGTTTGGCGAGGTTTTTCTTGTATCCAAAAGCCTGATCTTTGTGCCGGATAGCAGGCTTGCCGTAGCGAACGTATAGGTCGCGATGCCGCTCATGCGCTGTAAATAGTTCAGCGCGGTTCTCTCCCCGCTTAGCAGGACGCGGATATCGCCATGGATTTTTGCGACTGGCTGTCCGTTTTTTACGCTGTCGCCATCCGTAACGTAAAAATCCGCGCATACGTTTTCAGATTCATCCAACAGTTTAAAAACCCGTTCAAAAATTTGCAGGCCGCATACAATGCCCTCTTGCTTGCAGATTAAATCAGCTTCTCCAAGCTGCGGGCGGGGCATTACGCTGTTTGTGCTGACATCCCCGTTTACCATATCCTCTCTTAAAGCGCTTAAAATAAATGGATCGACATTGAGCTTTAGCGTTACCGGATCAAACATGTTTTACTCCTTTCGTTTTGCATAGTTTTTCTGTTGTTTTTACAGGGCAAGCTCCTGTTTTTGGATTTCATTTAATACGGTTTTCTGATATTCCTGCTCCAACGCATAGGCGTCCTGATAGGAGGATGCGTCAAAGGACGCAAACAGGTTAGGATCTTTTTTTGTGTCTTGTATATTCGCCGCCATATCTTTGGCGGCTCTTGCCGCAAAAACCAGGCTTTCTAACAGCGAATTGCTGGCAAGGCGGTTTTTGCCATGCACGCCGTTGCAGGCGGTTTCGCCAATGGCGTAAAGCTGTGACATAGAGGTGCGGCTGTCATGGTCTACTTTTATGCCGCCCATAAAATAATGCTGGGCGGGAACGACCGGAATGCACTCCTTTGTTACATCATATCCCATAGAAGCGCAGTACGCAACTATATTTGGAAAATGACGCTTTAACTCGTCTGCCGGGATCGTGCGTAAATCTTCCCATACATGGTCTGTCTCATCTTTTTTCATCTGCGCGAATATGGCCGCAGTCAGCTGATCCCTTGGCAGCAGCTCGTTGACAAAGCGGCGCATATTTTTATCGTATAGCTTCGCGCCTTCGCCGCGCACTGATTCCGAAATTAAAAAGCTGCGCTCCTCACTGTTTGGAGAATAAAAGGTAGTCGGGTGGATCTGCACATAATCCATGTTTTTTAGCGCTACGCCATGTTTTTTTGCGATTGCAAGCGCGTCTCCGGTCAGATGGCGGAAATTTGTGGAATGTCGGTATAATCCGCCGATGCCGCCGCACGCCAGCGCCGTATAGGACGCTTCGAGCGCGCAGACAGAGCCGTCCGCCTTTCGAAGCACAGCGCCATAGCAGGCGTTGTTTTTGCTTAGGATGTCAATTAGGGTTGTATATTCAAGCAGCCTGATATTGGGCGAGCGCTGCGCCTGCGCAAGCAGCCTGCTTGTGATTTCTTTTCCGGTGACATCCTTATGAAACAGGATGCGGCTTTTGGAATGGGCGCCCTCTTTTGTAAAAGCAAGATTTCCAAGATCATCCCGCTGGAACTGTACGCCGTATTCTAAAAGGTCTTTTATTACCTTTTGCGAGGAGCGGATCATAATATCCACAGACCTGGCATCGTTTTCATAATGCCCGGCGCGCATGGTATCCTCAAAATAGCTGTCGTAATCGTCCTTTTCCCGAAGCATACAGATGCCGCCCTGGGCGAGGAACGAATCGCTGCTTTTTAAATCGGATTTTGTAAGGATCGTAACCTGCATGTTTTTCGGAAGCTGCAATGCGCAATATAAGCCGCTGCAACCGGCGCCGGCGATTAAAATATCTGTTTTCATTTTTATTCTCTTTTCTGGCTTTGAACTTAGAGCGTGTTTGAAAAATACTCTTGTATAGATTGTTATTGATAACGAGTCTAACACATTTTCTGCTATCTGACAAGACAGATGTCATGATAAATATATTTACATATATATTGACAGGGAATGGCAGGTTTTATATAATCAGTGCAGATAAAAAACCAGGGAGGAGAATCGGGATGTATACGACAAAGACGCTTCAGGATGAGATCATAAGGTTGAAAAAAGAAAAGGATGTTTGTATTTTAGCGCATGCGTACCAAAGCCAGGATATCTGGGAGGTGGCGGATTACATAGGGGACTCTTACGGCCTGGGCTTAGAGGCCGCAAAAGCAAAACAGAATATAGTTTTGATGTGCGGGGTGCGGTTTATGGCGGAAACGGTCAAGATCATTTCGCCGGAAAAAAAGGTGCTTTTGTCTCATCCGATGGCAGGCTGTGGGATGGCAGAGCAGATGGATTTTCAGGCGTTGCTGGAATTAAAAAAAGCATATCCAGACTATACGGTAGCCGCTTATATCAATACGACGGCAAAGCTGAAAACCCTGTGCGATGTCTGTGTGACCTCGTCTTCTGCCGTAAAGATCATCCAAAGTCTGGAAAATCCAAATATTTTGTTTATTCCGGATTGTAATCTGGGAGCATGGGTGCAAAGCCAGGTTCCGGAAAAAAATATAAAGCTGGTGCAGGGCGGCTGTCCGGTTCATAAGCTTATTACAGCTTTGGATGTGGAACGCGCGCGAAGCGTTCATCCAAAAGCGAAGCTGCTGGTTCATCCAGAATGTCCGAAAGAGGTTTTTTCCAGGGCGGATTATGTCGGCAGCACAACCGGGATTATAAAATACGCAAAGGAAAGCGATGCGCGGGAATTTGTGATAGGAACGGACAGCAGCATCGTAGAGCACTTGCAGTTTGCATGTCCGCAGAAAAAATTTTATTACCTGTCAAAGGCATGCAGCTGCAACGATATGAGGCTTACGACGCTGATGGATGTATATCGCTGCGTCAAGGGCGATGGAGGGGAGGAGATTTTGCTGGAGGAGGAAACGCTTTGCCTTGCAAAGCGCTGTGTGCAAAAGATGATGGAGTTAGAGAGCGTCTGATGGAATTAGAGAGCGCCTGATGCGTGAAAATCATTTGTGAAGTTCATTTTCATGACCGGCGCTCATTTCACCATCTTTTGACGACTGCTGCTTATTCCCGTCCTTCCGGCAAAGGCTTGATGATATTGTTGTAGATGCGTATCAGGCAAACGGCGGACACGGCTAAGGACATGCCCTCCGCGATGGGAAATGACCACCAGACTGCATTCAGCCCGCCGATTTTTGCAAGGATCCACGCCGCAGGAACCAGGACGACGAGCTGCCTCATAATGGAAACGATCATGCTGTATACAGCTTTTCCCAAAGCCTGGAACACTGTGCCTGCGATAATGCAAAACCATGCGATCAAAAAGTGCACGCCAATGATCCTTAATGCAAGACAGCCCATTTGAAGCATTTCCGGCGAAGCGTCAAACATTTTTAGCAGCACGTGCGGAACCAGCTCAAATCCGGCAAAGCCAAACAAAAGCAGGGCGAATGCGATGCCCATACTAAGCTTTATCGTTTTTATCATCCGTTTGCGCTGCTTTGCGCCATAGCTGTAGGCAATGATCGGGGTGATCCCGTTATTTAACCCAAAGACCGGCATAAAAAAGAAGCTTTGGAGCTTAAAATAAACGCCGAATACGGCTGTCGCCGTGGAGGAAAAATCAATCAGGATCTTATTCATACAGTAGGTCATAATAGAGCCGATCGACTGCATGATAATGGAAGGAATGCCGACGGCATAAATTTCCAACATTAACATGCCATTTAAATGAAAGCCTTTTAGGGACAGATTGATTTCATGGTTGTATTTTTTGTTGCAGATAAAAGCGACGGCAGCCGCAACGCACTGACCGATCACAGTAGCGGCGGCTGCGCCCGCAACTCCCATCTTTGGCAGTCCCAGCAGTCCAAAAATAAGGATCGGGTCTAAAATAATGTTTGTAACGGCCCCGGACAGTTGGGATATCATACTGTAAACGGTTTTGCCGGTAGAGGTAAGAAGCCGTTCAAAGAAGAACTGCCCAAATATTCCCATAGAAAAAATCATGACAATGCTTAAATACTGTACGCCCATATCAAAAATGGCTGGCGAGCTTCCTTTCAGCTGGCTTCCGTAAAAGGGCTTTACGATGGTAAACCCCAGCGCGAGGAAAAGAAGGTAGCTCATGATATAAAGAAAGCCACCGTTTAGCGCGGATTCGTTTGCTCGTTTAAAATTCTTTTCCCCAAGGGATTTGGAAAGAATCGCGTTAATGCCGACTCCGGTGCCCGCGCCGACCGCGATCACAAGCGTCTGCAACGGAAACGCCAAGGATACCGCCGTTAACGCGTCCTCCGATACCCGCGCTACAAAAATACTGTCCACGATATTATAAAGCGCCTGCACCAGCATGGACACCATCATTGGAAAAGACATGTTCCATACCAGTTTGTTGACAGGCATCGTGCCCATTTTGTTTTCTGATATATTTTCAGAATGATTGCTGTTCATTTTTCACCTCTTATGTAATTTTACTGCCTTTTAGAGAGACCGCATGATATCTTCATATAAAAATCCTCTTGCCATTAAAAACCGATACATTTTCTGCTTTTCCTGTATGGAGGCGCGCTCTTTGTCGTAATTCTTTTTTTCCAGCAGTATTTGGATCAGTTCCTCTGGCGCGGTTTCGTTTTCTTCGTCCAGCGCGATCTCGATCAATTCTTTTGCGATCCCTCTGGACAAAAGCTCCTGGCGAAGCCGAAGGGAGCTTTTTTTCTGCTGGTTTAGCCGGACATAGGCGCGCGCGTAGCGTTCGTCGTCGATATAATGGTAGGATTTCACATAGGAAACCGCGTTTTCGATCAGCTCTTTTGGATACTCGTTTTGCTCCAGTTTTTTTCGCAGCTCTTCCTCGGTGCGGTCTTTTTTTTCCAAAAGATGCATGGCGCGTTTTATGACGCGCTTTCCGACAATGTCATAATAAATGCGGCGGTACTCCTCCTCGTCTAACTGCATTTGGCTTTCCAGCGCCAGCTTTTTTACTTCTCCTTTATATAGGAGGAAAGGCTTCGCGTTGTCAAAGCAGATTTTTACTTTTCCTTTTTCGACTGGCTCGATATTTGTAATAATCATAAGTTTAGCTATCTTTCCCATCGTCTGCGTTGGAAGCTTTTCGCGCATTTACGGCCTTGTCGGAAGGCTGCGGTTCTATATCGAAAGCTTCCTTTGCAGGATCGTCTGCTTCGGATTTATTTGTTTGCGTTTTGACGGCTTCCGTTTTCGTTGCGTTATCTTTTTTTTGCGCTTCTTCCTTTTCTTCCTGGAGCAGTTTTTCAAAATGCGCGCGTACTTTTTGGTCGATTTCCTCACGAATCTCTGGACGGTCGCGCAGCAGCTGCTTTGCGTTTTCACGTCCCTGCCCGATCTTTTCACCCTCATATGCGTACCATGCGCCGGATTTGCTTACAATGCCAATGTTTGCGGCAATATCCAAAATATCGCCCTCTCTGGATATCCCTTCGCCATATACGATGTCAAATTCCGCTTCTTTAAACGGCGGCGCGATTTTATTTTTTACGACCTTTACCCGGGTGCGGTTGCCGACGATCACGCCGCCCTGCTTTAGCACATCGATTTTACGGACATCCAAACGGACAGAGGAGTAAAACTTCAAAGCGCGACCGCCAGTCGTTGTCTCTGGATTGCCAAACATAATGCCGATCTTTTCCCGAAGCTGGTTGATAAAGATTACAATGCAGTCGGTTTTGCTGATAATGCCGATCAGCTTTCGAAGCCCCTGGGACATCAGTCGCGCTTGCAGACCTACGTGGGAATCTCCCATATCCCCGTCAATCTCCGCTTTTGGCACAAGCGCGGCGACGGAATCGACGATCACGATATCCACAGCGCCGGAGCGCACCATCATCTCGGTAATCTCTAACGCCTGTTCGCCGTTATCTGGCTGGGATATGTAAAGGTCGTCTATATTCACGCCTATTTTACGCGCGTAGGAAGGGTCTAAGGCATGCTCTGCGTCAATAAATGCCGCGATGCCGCCCGCTTTTTGCACCTCCGCCACGACATGTAAGGCGACTGTAGTTTTCCCGCTGGATTCCGGCCCGTATATCTCTATGATCCTTCCCTTTGGAAGCCCGCCAAGCCCAAGCGCAAGGTCCAGGCTAAGAGAGCCGGTAGGCACGGTGTCTACGTTCATATTATTTGTCGGGTCCCCAAGCCTCATGATCGAGCCTGCCCCATACTGCTTTTCTATCTGAAAAACAGCGGCGTCCAGAGCCTTTAATTTTTCTTCTTTTGCGCTTAGGGGCGTTTTTGAGTCTTTTGCGTTTTTTGCGTCTTTTATATCTTTTGATATGCCTTTTGATTCTTTTGCCATACGTATTCTCCTTTACGAACTTGCGTTCGGTTTTCTGCTAACATCATAATATAAAATCAAAACTATGTCAATGGGGTTTTGGCATTTTGGCTTTTAAGTGTCAATGGAATTAGGGATTGTGACAGGGAACGGGATAGGTATTGCTGCAATTATTATAATAAGAGCCTTGAAATACTGGAAACGCTGAAAATAAGTCTTTGCCAGATTCTTCTATTATAAAGAGTGGGATGAAATCCGTCAAGCGGTTTTACGAAAAATAACAGTTGTGAACGTATTTTTTTTGTATTATAATTAATCCAAACAGGATTTTATGCCGTTTGTAAAATCAATAAATGACAGGAAGGCGGGACGGTGCGTTTGTTCCGAAATAAATTTCAAGATCAAAGTAAAAGTTTTCATAAAATGTTTTGGACTGCGCTTTTTTTATTCAATGTCGGCGCATGTATTTTGCTGTTCTTTTTTTTGCGGGCAAAAAAAGATTATTCTGTAAATCAAAAGGAACATTGCCATTTTATCGGCGCGAGCTATATGACGATGAACAATGAATTTTATAAAATCATCAGCGAAGAGATCAACGCCAGGGTGGAAGCGGAGGGGGATAAGCTGATGCTAAGGGACCCGGCGTTAGACGCTTCCAGGCAAAACAGGCAGATCTTGGATATGCTTGCGATGGGCATTGACGCGCTTATCGTAACGCCTGTGGAATGGGAAAGCCTTACGGACACGCTAAGGCAGGCAAAGGAGCGGGGCGTGTTAACGATCGTTGTGGATACGAAAGTCCAGGGCGGCGATCTGGCGGACTGTACGATCACTTCGGATAATTATGGAGCGGGGCGTTTGGTTGGAGAGTATTTTGCAAAAAAACATAACAAAGCGAAGCTTTTGATCATGACCCATGAGAGCGCAAAGTCCGGGAAGGACAGGGTGCGGGGGTTTTTGGACGCGATCGCGGGAAAGGAAGGCATACGCGTCGTAAAAAAAATTGAATGCAAAGGGCAGCTGGAGATCGCGATGCCAAAGCTTTTGGAGACGATCGACGATGGGGTGGAGTTTGACAATATTTTTTGCTTAAATGATCTGGCAAGCGTCGGAGTGGTCGCCGCTTTGGATGAAAACGACCAGGCGGGCAGGGTCGGGGTGTATGGCGTGGACGCTTCGCCTGACGCAAAGGCGCTGATTAAAGAAGGAATCATGGAAGCGTCTGCGGCGCAGTTTCCGTCTGAAATCGGAAAAGAGGCCGCGGACGCGGTCTATCGGCTGTTTGCGAAAAAGAACGTGGAAAAAGATATTTTGATCCCGGTGGAATTGATCACACAGGAAAATGTTGAAAAATTTGGCGCTGACCGCTGGCAGTAGCCGGACAAAAGGAAATGGGGAAAATAAAGTGGATGAAAGCCGCTCTTCCAGTTATGTTTTCGTAATTATGAAAAACTTGAATTTCATCATAATCTTGTATTTAACGACGCTGATGGCGCACAGCCTGTATGGGCATATTCAGGAAAATACGGCGCAGGATTTTCTGTCTTTCATAGACAGCCTGCCAGTGGCCCCTTGGAAGCTTCCGGTTGTGGCGGTGGGCCTGTATGGGTGTATGCTGCTGCTTTTAGAGTTGCAGGAGCTTGGAAGGATGGGAATGGTTTTAAAGGCGGCGGCGCTGCTGCTTTTTGGCTTTTGCATCAGCTATCTGACAGGATTTAGCTATACGGGCGTGATCCTTTTGATCTTTGCGGACACCATGCAGTATATCCGGGGATCAAAATGGAGGTTTACGCTGACGGCGGTCGTAGGGGCCGTATATTTGTTAATCGATAGCAACGTGTTTTCTGTTTCTTATAAGGTCACGCCTTTGAGCGTGTATCTGGAATATTACAAAAAAGACGCCCAGTCTGTTTTGATCGGCGTTCGCAATGTGCTTGATTCTTTAAATTTTGTTGTATTCCTCGTCTACATGGTGCTGCTGATACGTATGCAGATGGGAGAAAAGGAGCGGATCTTAAGCCTGAATGAAAAGCTCAACGAGGCAAATGAGGAATTAAGGCAGGCCAATTGCAGGCTGGAGCAGTATGCGAGAGAATCGGTGGAAGCGGCGGAAACAAGGGAGCGAAACCGCCTTGCGATGGAAATCCACGATACGCTGGGGCATGCCTTAACAGGCATCATTACAGGGATCGAAGCCTGCACCGTGCTTATGGACGCTGCTCCGGAGGCTACAAAGGTGCAGTTAAAAGCCATCGCGGAGGTGGCAAGGCAGGGGGTGACGGATGTGCGCCGCTCCATCAAGGCGCTTCGGCCGGACGTGCTGGAAAAAATGGACCTGGAAAAGGCGCTGACACAGATGATGGATGAAATGCGAAGCTCGACCAATGTAGAGATCCAGTATGAATGCAGGACGGGTTTGCGTGTTTTTAATGAAGATGAAGAGAATGTGATCTATCGGGTCGTGCAGGAATCTATCACAAACGCGATCCGCCATGGAAGGGCGGATAAAATCCGCGTCTGCTTAGAGCGGGAATACAATATGCTTAGCATCCGCGTGGAGGATAACGGCAGAGGGTGTAGCGACATTCAAAAGGGATTTGGGCTGCATCATATGGAAGAGCGGCTTAGCATGCTGCAAGGAAGCTTAAGGTATTTTAGTGAAAACGGGTTTACGGTAGAAGCGCAGATCCCGATACGGTGGGGTGCGGAGGAAAAAGAAAATGATCAAACTGTTGATTGCGGATGACCAGGAACTGATCCGGCAAAGCTTGCAGATCATACTTGGGACCGCGCCGGATTTTGAGGTGCTTGACGCGGTGTCCAATGGGCAGGAGGTGATACGCTCCATTCGAAAGGAGAAGCCGGATGTGATCTTGATGGACATACGGATGCCGAAAATGGATGGAGTCGCCTGCACGCAGATCATCAAGGAAAATTATCCCCAGATCAAGATCATTATTTTGACGACCTTTGATGATGATGAATATGTTTTCGACGCTTTAAAATATGGGGCGAGCGGGTATCTGCTAAAAGGGATTTCGACCAATGAGCTGACGGAGGCGATCCGTAAGGTGCATAAGGGAAGCGCGATGATCAACGAGGACATCGCGTCTAAGGTGTTAAAGCTGTTTTCTAGGATGGCAAAGTCAAATCTTGCGATCCAGATCGAGGAAAAGCAGACGGCGGATCTGAAAAACACAGAATGGAAGATCATCGCGCTGGTGGGCCAGGGGCTTTCCAATAAAGAGATCGCGGGAAAAATGAAGCTTTCAGAAGGCACCGTCCGAAACGGCCTTAGCGCGATCTTAAGCAAATTGCAGCTGCGGGACCGGACGCAGCTTGCGATATGGGCGGTGCAGACTGGCGTTGTAAACCAGGCGTTTGAATAAGCATAGGGGTATTTGCGATGGATGTTTGGAAAACCAGAAAAAACATTGCGGCGGGGGCGCTTTGCGCGTTATTGGCGGCTGCGCTTATCGTTCTATATACAGACGCGTACAAACAGCTGCCCGGCTTAAAAAGCACACTGACGGTGGGCGTATTTTCGGACAGCTATTGGGAGGTGCAAAATGGCTACGCTTATCGGATCTTGGACGACGCGGTTTTGGCTTTTCAAAAGAGCCATCCGGATGTGGAGGTGTCTTATACGAGCGGCGTTTTAAAAGCTGATTATTCCGAATGGCTGGCGCAGCAGCTTTTAAATGGCTCTATGCCGGATGTGTTTTTTGTGCTCTCGGATGATTTTAATGATTTTGCGGAGCTTGGGGCGTTAAAAAATTTACAGCCTTTTATTGAAGGGGACGACAGTTTTTGCGAGGAGGATTTTTATTCGTCGGCATACGCTTATGGGAAATATAATGGGAAGCAGTATTCGATTCCTTATGAGTGCGCGCCAAAGCTGATGTTTTTAAATAAGACGATCCTTAAGCGGGAAGGGCTTGAAATACCGGATGAGCAATGGACCTGGGATGATTTTTATAAGATATGCGATAAGGTTACGAAAGATACGGACGGGAATGGGACGGTCGACCAGTTTGGCGTTGTGGGATATACGTGGGAGGAAGCGTTTGAATCCAATGGCGTGCAGGCGTTTGACCAAAAAGGGACGAAGTGCAGCCTGACCGGGGAGCGCGTAGAGCAGGCGCTTGTTTTTATGGAAAAGCTGGAGGGGCTTGGAAATGGATATCATGTAACGACGAAAGATTTTGACCTTGGAAAGGCGCTGTTTCAGCCGATGTCGTTTTCCGAATACCGGGCTTATAAGCCCTATCCTTTAAGCGTAAAAAAGTATACGGGCTTTGAATGGGACTGCATACCGATGCCGTCTGGCCCCCAGGGGGAAAATATATCGACGCTGGACGCGTTGCTCGTCGCCATGAGCGCTGATACGAAAAATGCGGGGTATGCATGGGAGTTTATCAAAGAGCTGACATATGACGCTGCGCTCCAGTCTGAGATTTTTGATTATTCGGAAGGCGTGTCGGTATTAAAGGAGGTCACAGGCTCTGACCAGACGCTTTACCGGCTGTTGGAAAGCAGCGGGGACAACCAGAGCATGAATTTGCGGATATTAAACGACGCGGTCGAGCATGCGGTCGTCGCGCCAAGGTTTCGCAATTATAAGGGCGCGGTCGCGGAAGTCGACAAGGCGGTACGGGGGATACTGGATGGAAACGGGAATATCCGTATGGGGCAGATTATTGGAAGCCGCACGGTAAACAAATATTTGGAAAGGCAAAAATAAGAGGGCATAAAACCAGAAAAATTCGGGTTTTATGCCCTCTTTTTATGCGCAGGCCCGCAAGAGGAAGTTTGCTGCTGCGCAGCATGCGGGCCGCGCGGCGAGTAGGGAATGCGAGATTCCCTACTCGATTATGAGCACGGGTGCCCGGCGCGCGAGTAGGGAATACGAGATTCCCTACTCGATTATGAGCAGGCCCGCAAGAGGAAGTTTACTGCTGCGCGGCCCGCGTTTGCGTGGGTGACTTGCGTCATGTGAAAATGTGACAAATGTCATGTGAAAAAAGTGATATTTGTTAGATGGAAAAACAAAATTATTTTTATATACTAAGTCATGAAAACAAGGAAACGGAAGGCAGGAAAAAAGAGACTGCCGGTCACAAAGGAGGTGTTTTACGGTATGAAGTATATTGTTTTAGTCAGCCACGGAACTTTTGCGCCTGGAATGCATAATGCATTGAAAATGCTTGCGGGAGAGGAAAGGGAGGATATTCTTTCCACAAGTCTGGAAAACGGGATGGGTTCGGACGTTTATATGGAAAATGTCCGTAAATGCGTCGAAAAGATCACGCCAAAGGATGAGATTTTACTGCTTGGGGATCTGGTCGGCGGCTCGCCATTGACCCTGGCGGCAAACGTGATCGCGGAACGCGGGCTTTTGCCAAAAACCGTAATGATCGGGGGCGTAAACATGCCGCTTGCTTTAAGCGCGGCGTTAATGAAAGATGAGATGGAGCTGGATGAGCTTGCGGATGTGCTGCTTGCGGAATCCAGAGAAGTGATGCAGGAATTTAAGATCACGCAGGACGATGAGGAAGAAGAGCTTTAAGAAATGGGCGCGGAAAAATGCAAAAAATGATTGGAAAAATAATTTTGAAAGAAAATAGGAGGTAATGAAAATGGCAGTATCATTTATTCGAGTAGACGATCGTATGATCCATGGGCAGACCTGTACAAGATGGGCGTTGGAGTATCCTTGCGACGGGCTGATCGCGGTAAATAACGCGGCGGCGAAAAATCCGGTTTTAAAATCCGCTTATAAAAGCGCAAGCGGGAAAAAGACGTTTGTATGGACGCTGGATGAATTTAAAGAAAAATGCGGGAAGGTTTTGCAGAGTAAGGACAATTATTTCCTGATCACCAAAAACCCGTTAGACATGGAAAAAATCCTGGTGGAGCAGGGTTTTCAGCCTGGAATTAAAACGGTCATTATCGGGCCTTGCAACGACAGGCCGGGCACGACAAAGCTTGGAAACAACCAGTCCATTACCAACGAGGAAGCGCAGGCGTTGGAAAATATCATGAACGCCGGATATGAGGTGGAATTTGCGCTGTTAAAAGAAGAAGCCATTGGCAACTGGAAAAAATTCCGTGGGCAGTTTGGTTTTCATTAATAGAAGGCGGCGTATGAGAGGAGGATGGTTATGGAAATCAGTTGGTTACAGGCGATATTGCTTGGACTTTGCGCATGCCTTGCGAGTATGCCCGGCATGGGCGGTTCATCCATCGGAAATTATACATTAGGAAGACCGCTGGTGGGCGGCCTTGTATGCGGACTGATCTTAGGGGATATGTCCACCGGCGTGTTAGTGGGCTGCGCGATGCAGGTTGTATACATTGCGTTGGTTACGCCGGGAGGAACGGTATCGGCGGACGTGCGTGCGGTCAGCTATATCGGGATCCCGCTTGCGATGGTGGCGTTAAGCAGCTATGGGCTAAGCGCGGAATCTACGGAAGGCGCGGCTTTGGCGACCTCGTTTGGCACGATGGTCGGCACCCTTGGCACAGTATTGTTTTATGGCACGGCTACGATCAATCTGGTGTGGCAGCATATGGGCTGGGCCGCGGTGGAAAAAAGGCAGTACAAAAAGCTGTATCTTGTAGATATGGTGTTGCCATGGATCTCCCACTTTGCATGCTCCTTTATTCCGACGGTGATCATGTGTAAGATGGGAACGAGCGTGGTGGAGCTGATCAAGACGACGCTGCCGATGGACGGCCTTGCAATGAAGACCTTATTTACAGTCGGCTCTTTGCTTCCTTGCGTCGGGATCGCCATTTTGTTAAAGCAGATCATAAAAAACGCGACGGATTTTGTGCCGTTTCTGTTTGGATTTGTGCTTGCGGCGTCCTTGGGGATTAATTTAGTTTCCGCTACGGTAGTGGCAGGAATGTTTGCGATTATAAATTATAAGATTAAAATGCTTTCAGCGCAGGGGGCGCCTGCGATGGCGGAGGAAGAGGAGGAGGATATCTGATATGGAAAAGAAATTATCCAAAAAAGCGTTGCTCAAATCCTTCCATAATTGGTATTACGGGCATCTGACCTGTTTTTCCCAGGAGCATATGCAGACTTTCGGGTATTTATGCGCGATGCTCCCGCTGGTGACGGAGCTGTACCAGAATGAGGAGGAAAAGGCGAAAGCCATGAATACATATACGGCGTTTTTTAACACAGAGCCGCAGCTTGGCACGGTGATCGTAGGAATGACCGCCGGGCTTGAAGAAGCCAGGGCAAACGGGGCGGACGATGTGGACGATGAGACGATCAACGGACTGCGCGCCGGGTTAATGGGGCCGGTGGCAGGGATTGGCGATTCCTTGGTCGTTGGCACGGTGATCCCGATTTTGCTTGGCATCGCGATGGGGATGTCCGGAGGCGGTTCTCCGCTTGGCGCGATCTTTTATATTATAGTATGGAATCTGTTTGCATATTTTGGGATGCGGTTTTTATATTTCAAAGGCTACAACCTTGGCGCGAAGGCCGTGGAGTTTTTGATCGGCGCGCAGGGCGAGGCGATCCGTGAATCTGTATCGATACTTGGCGGCATCGTAATCGGCGCGGTGTCCGCGACCTGGGTAAGCGTTACGACATCCTTTACGCTGTATAACGAAGCGGGGGAGCCTTATCTGGAATTGCAGAATAAATTAAACGACGTGTTTCCGGGCCTATTAACCGCGGTATTTATCGTAATCTGCTGGTTTTTGATGGCAAAAAAGAGGATGTCGCCGATTAAAGTGATGCTGCTGCTTGTGGCAGTCGCTTTCGTGGGTGTATTTGTCGGATTCTTTGATCCGAATTTAACATATTAATTATCAGGAGGTAATGCCATGAATGCCAATGAAAAAAGAAGACTGTCAGCGGAAGCGAAAATGCAGGCTCATGCCCTTAAAATTATTAACCGGTGGAAAAATATCGCGCTTATTTCGTCAGCGATCGGTGTCACTATTACCTATTACGGCATGACAAACGGCATTCAGAATCTTTTGCTTGGCATTTTTGGCATTATTATAATAGCGGCAAGTTCTCTGATCGCGGTGGTCTTAAATCTGGGCCTTAAAAATGGACGCAGGAATGTTGGAAAGATATTAAATATTTTAGATGGAGGTGGAAGCGATGAAGTTAATCTGCCTTGATATTGACGGTACGGTTTTAAATGATAAAAAAGAGGTATTGCCTGCGGTGCGAAAGGCGGTCAGGGAAGCGTCGGATATGGGCGTTCGGATCGCGCTGGCATCCGGCAGGATGCCGGCTGGGGTTGACCTGGTGGAAAAAGAGCTGGGAGTAGAGTGTGTAAAAATCTGCAACGCGGGGACATATGTGGTCCTGGGCGATCAGTGTATCAGCGCGCATACCCTGCTGCCGCGCACGATGCTTGCGGTTTATCAGGATATCGCGGACAAAAACCAGGTCCCGCTTTGGATCTTTCAGGAGCGGAAATGGTTCGTGACCAAAATGGACCCGTATATTGAGCGTGAGATAAGCATCGTGCAGTACCGCCCGCAGGTTTTGGACGCGCGTATGCTGGCTAACCAGTGGGAGGCGGAAAAAACCGGGCCAAATAAGCTGTTGATCGCTGCGGCGCCAGAAAAGCTGCGCGTGATTTATGAGCAGATGAAACGGCAGGCGATAGCGGATATCGATATCGCCTGCTCTTCCGAGTCGCTGCTTGAGATTTTTCCAAAAGGCGTGACAAAAGCCACCGCGCTTATCAAGATCTGTGAAAAGCTAAAGATTGATTTATCGGATACCGCCGCCATCGGCGATCAGGAGCTGGATATTCCTATGATAGAAGCCGCCGGGATCGGGATCGCGATGGGAAACGCGATCGACGCGTTAAAGCAAAAAGCGGATTTTGTCACAAAGACAAATAATGAAGCTGGCGTTGCCCATGCGATATGGCATTTTTTAAAGGTATGACGCGAGGATTGGACTGGGGAGGGATTCGTATGGTAAGTTTTACTTTTATGGTAAATGATGAAATGGGAATGCACGCAAGACCGGCAGGGCTATTGGTTAGGGAAGCGGCAAAATGCACCGGGAAAGTGACGATTCGAAAAGGAGAGAAAACCGGGGACGCGAAACGTATTTTTAACGTTATGGGGCTTTCGATCAAGGCGCATGAGGAAGTGGAGATCACAGTGGAAGGGGACAGGGAAAAGGAAGAGGCGCAGGCGTTGGAGTTGTTTTTGAAAGAGTTGTTCCAGTAAAAAAGAGCCGCAGTTATAAGCGGCTCTTTTAATATACGCTTCAGTCGTCATCAGACATATTCTGTATCCAAAAAGAAACCGTATTTATGTCCATTTCCACGACATCGGCGATATCCTGGATCGGCAAGCCTTTCTTATTCAGACGGAAGACAACTTTTTTTGCATAGTTCATTTCACCCTGACGGATGCCTTGTTTAATGCCCTGCTTAATGCCCTGTTCAATGCCCCTTTTTTCAATCCTGTCAAGCGCTTCGCTCATATTTTTTGGCTCCTTTCCTTTTTCTGTGAATCTGGCTGTTTCTGTAAATCGGGAATCGTTTGTCAGTGTGGACAAAAGCTGCAAGACTTCCCGCATATGCCGCACGTCTTTGTTAGAGCCGTTATAGGCTCCGGTCTTACGCATTTGCACAAAATAATCCGCTACGATGCCAAAGTCGCTCTGAAATCCGGCGACTTGTTCGTCTGTGAGCCATGCGATCTCGAACAGGTTAAGCCGGTAATTGTTTACAAATGGCAGTAACACGTCGTTTAGATTTTCCCCGAGGGCTTCATGGAGCGACCGCGCTTTATCCCAGCGTTTCTTATAGCCAAAGTACAAAACCAATGTTATAACCGGATATCTGTCTGTCGATTTTTTTCTTTTGCCGTCTTTGTCTTTTACATATGCAAGCTGGTCACGATATGCGGTGCCGTCGTACCCGATGACTCGAAGCGGCATGTCTGATTCCGCTTCCGTTTCATTTTCAATGCCGATATAGGCGATGCGGATATTACTTTTTTTCCAGTATTTGGAGGTGTCCCGTTCCTGTTCCCGCAGGGATTTTTCCCCTTGGTACACGGAGCGTTCCCGCCCCTGCTCCAGATCTTGTTCCAGTATTCTTTTTTGACCTTGAAAAAGCAGATTGTTTATGATGTCCGCAAATACGTCATTGAACGCTTCCAGGGCTTTTTCTGTTATATCTTTTTCAGTCATATTTTTCTGCTGCGTGTATCCTTTCTGGCAGTTTATCCAGACCAAATAATATATTATAAAATTTCTATTGATAAATCCAACATGATAAACCTATTATAAACGATTCTGACGCTGATGAAAATAGTTTTTTAGATGAAATTTGCAGCCGTATCCATCCGATTCCGTTTCCAGCGGCTTGCTTTTTATGCAAAAGGAAAATATAATAAAAGTAAAACACGCTCTAGAAAGAATGGAGGAAAGAAAAATGGACGAAAAAAACACAAAGACAAAAGAGGAACGCGCAAAGGAATTATTTTTCGAGGGCTATAACTGCGCCCAGGCGGTTGTGGGGGCGTTTTTGGAGGACGGCGGGATCGGGCTGGAGACGGATAAAAGCAGGATATTAAGTATGGTCTCCTCCTTTGGAGGGGGCATGGGCAGGCTGCGGGAAGTGTGCGGGGCGGTAAGCGGCATGTTTTTTGTGGCGGGCGCGCTGTACGGGTATTGCGATCCAAAGGATCTGGAGGCGAAAAAAGAGCATTATCAAAGGATACAGGAGCTTGCCGCCCGGTTTAAAGAGAGCAACGGCTCGATCATCTGCCGGGAGCTGCTTGGGCTGGAAGGAAAAGATACAAGCCCGAATCCAAGCCCAAGGACAGAGGAATATTACCAAAAGCGCCCATGTCCGGACAAAATCGGAGACGCGGCAAGGATTATGGAAGAATATATCAAAGAGCATCCCCTGGAGGCGCGCTGAAAAATAGAAAGGCTGCGGGACGATCGCATGAAAAACAGAAGTAAAATACGGAAATAAAAAACAGAAATAAGAAATAAAAAACAGAAATAAGAAATAAAAAACAAAACATAAAAAATAAAAAGCGCGGCTGTATAATTTTGGAAAAAGCGGGCTAAGATAACCTTATCAACAATCCAGACGGTAAAAGGAGACAGGTTATGCAGGCTTTTTTTAAAAATCAGAATGTGAAAAAATACAGAAATTATATAGATACTGCGGCGCTGCTTTTGGTTTTGGCGCTTGGATGTATCTGGATGCGCCATACATACGAAGCGCAGCAGACGCAGCGGCATATCGCGGAAAAAATACTGCGTTTCCATGTGCGCGCCAACAGTGACAGCGCAAAGGACCAGGAGTTGAAGCTAAAGGTAAGGGACGCGGTAGGAGCTTATATGAACCGGGAGCTTGCGGAAATGGAAAGCTTAGAGGAATGCACTAAAATCACAAAAAAAAGACTGCCTGACATTATTGGCATTGCAAAAAAGACGATCGAAATTGAGGGATATGCGTATCCGGTATCCGCAAACGTAGAGTCGGTGGAGTTTCCAGAAAAAACCTACGGGGAATATACGTTTCCAAAGGGCCGCTACCAGGCGTTGAACGTGGTTATTGGGGAGGGACGGGGACATAATTGGTGGTGCGTCATGTATCCGAATATGTGCTTTCACGGCGCGGTGTATGAAGCGCCGGATAAAGAGGCGGGAGAGTCGTTGCAGCGCGTGTTGTCAGAGGATGAATACGACGCGGTTTTAAAAAGCCGCAAGTACCGCGTCCGGTTTAAATTTATCGAAAAATGGAATCAGATTTTTCATAAAAAATAAAAAAGCGGAAAGCGAAAATGAAACAGAAAAAGAATAGGAAACAGAAACAGGAGGAGCGCGATGTCGCTGCAATTGATACTTGGCAATTCCGGGAGCGGGAAGTCCACCTGGCTGTATGATTACGTCATTGAACAGGCGGGGGCGCATCCGGATAAAAATTATATTTTTCTTGTGCCGGAGCAGTTTACGCTCCAGACCCAGAAGGAATTTGTCAACCGCCATCCAGATCATTCGATCTTAAATATCGATGTGTTAAGCTTCCGCAGGCTTGCCTACCGCGTGTTTGACGAGCTTGGGATGATGGATTTTGCGGTATTGGAAGAAACCGGGAAAAACCTGGCTCTGCGAAAGGCCGCGGCGGATAAGGAGGAGGGCCTTTTGGCGTTAAAAGGCAATATCCATAAAACCGGGTACATAAGCGAAGTGAAATCCCTCATATCCGAAATGGTGCAGTACCATGTGTCGGTGGAGGATTTAAAACAGGCGCAGGGCGCGCTGGAAGCAAAAAACGCCTTATGGTATAAGCTAAATGATATCATTACGTTATACGAAGGCTACAGGCAGCTGCTTGAGGGGCGTTACGTGACGGCGGATGAGTTAGAAACCTTGCTTGCGCAGACTGCCTCGGAATCCGGGATGTTAAGGGGCGCAACCCTTGTGCTGGACGGCTATACGGGATTTACGCCAGTGCAAAACGAGCTGTTAGAAGAGCTTTTTCCATTGGTGGAATCTGTTTTTGCGGCGGTCACGGTGGATGAGCGGGAGTCGTTTTTCACGCCGCCTTTGCCCCAGGAGCTTTTTTGCATCAGTAAAAAATCCATCCAGTTTTTGTGCGACGTTGCAAGGCGCAAGGGGGTGGAAATAAAAGATCCGGTTTTTTTGGAAAATGGAGAAAAAAAACGCTACCGCAATGCCCCTGCGCTGTTTCATCTGGAGCAGAATTTATTCCGGCCAAACGCTTTGAAATATAAGGAGAAAAAGGGCTGTGGGAGTGTGGAGGACACGATACGGGTGTGCAGCTTTTTCCAGCCAAAAAATGAGCTGCATTACATAGCGCAGGAGATCCACAGGCTTGTTTCGAAGGAGGAGGGGTTCCGTTACAAGGACATCGCGGTGGTGACGGGGGATATGCCTGCATACGCGGATTACGCGGAGGAAATTTTCGCGTTATATGATATCCCGCTGTTTGTTGACCAGAAAAAAAATATATTGTTCCACCCGTTTATCGAGCTGGTGCGCGCCATATTGGAAATGGAAACGGCGGATTATTCTTATGAAACGGTCATGCGCTATTTTCGCAGCGGCTTTAGCGGCTTGCTGGACGCGGATACGCTGGATCTTTTGGATAATTATCTGCTTGCGTTTGGGATACGCGGCTTTAGCGGTTGGAAAAAAAGCTGGGTGCGTCCGGCGGACTGGCTTACGGAGGAGCAGCTTGAGCGGCTGAACGAAGGCAGGCAGGCGTTTGTTTCGGCGTTTAGCCCGTTGCATCAGGCGTTCCATAAAAAGAAGGCGACGGTTTTGGATATGACAAAGGCGCTTTATGAGTTATTGGAGCTTTTGCATGTACAAGAGCAGATCGAGGCGCAAAAGGAATATTTTGAATCGGAAGGGATGTTGGCGCAGGCAAAAGAAAATGAGCAGATTTACGGAATTGTCATCCATTTATTTGACAAGCTGGCGGAGCTTTTAGGCGAGGAATGTATATCGCGCACGGAATACGCGCAGATTTTGGACGCGGGGTTTGAGGCTTCGCAGGTCGGGATCATTCCGCCGGGGTATGACCGGGTTTTGTTTGGAGATATCGAGCGCACGAGGATTGACCATATCAAAGTCTTGTTTTTCATCGGGGTAAATGACGGCGTGATCCCTAAAAATGACGGGAAAATGGGCATTTTGTCAGAATATGAGAGGGAAAAGCTTGCCGCGCTTGATCTGGAACTGGCGCCTGGCGCAAGGGAAAAAGCGTTTATACAAAAGTTTTATCTGTACTTAAATATTGCAAAGCCCTCCAGGAAATTGTATTTGACGTTTTCCAAAGCAGGATCGGACGGCGCGGCAAGGCGGGAGTCTTATTTTATCCATGCGGTGTTAAAGCTGTTTCCGCAGCTTACGGTGCAAACGCCGCCAGAGCGCGGGATTTCAACGGCAAAAAGCAGCATGAGGTATTTTTTATCCGGACTTGAAAAAGCAAAGGAGGGCGGCGCGCCAGAGGATTGGAAAGCTTTATACGCATGGTATATGCGCGAGGAAACATGGGCGGATAAAGCGAAAAGCTATGTGGAAGCGGCTTTTTACAGGCACAAGGATTCCAAACTTAACGGGGAGCTGACAAAAAGGCTTTATGGGACGATCTTAGAAAATTCCGTGACCAGGCTGGAACGGTTTGCGGGATGCGCGTTTGCTCATTTCCTGCAATATGGGCTAAAGCTGTCAAAGCGCCAGCTTTATGAATTTGCGCCGGTTGACTTTGGGAATATCATACATGACGCGCTCTGGCAGTATGCAAGGCGCATGGAGGCGGGCGGCGACGATTGGTTCCAGGTGACAAAGGAAAATCAGCGCAGGTACGCGGGGGAGGCCCTTGAGGCCGCGATCGCGGCGTGCCAGAATACCGCGCTCTCAGAAGGGGCGCGAAGCCTGTATTTGGTGAACCGGATGGAAAAGGTGTTGGAGCGCACGGTAGAAACGCTGGGATATCAGATTAAAAGCGGCAGCTTTTTGCCGCAAAATTATGAAGTGTCGTTTCAGTATGTGCAGGATCTTTCTTCTGTGAATTTTACTTTGGGAGAGGAAGAAAGGATGCGGCTTCGCGGCAGGATCGACCGCCTGGATACGTGGGAGAGGGAAAAGGAGGTTTATGTTAAGGTCATTGACTATAAATCCGGCTCTACAAGCTTTCAGCTTTTGAATGTGTACCATGGGCTTCAATTGCAGCTGGTCGTATATTTAAACGCCGCGATGGAGCTGATGGAAAAGAAATATCCGGACAAAGAGATAAAGCCGGCGGGCATTTTTTATTACCACATCGACGACCCATTATTAGAAGAGCAGGAGGAGCTGACGGAGGAGGAGATCCGCGAGCGGATTTTTGAAAAGCTAAAGCTGGATGGATACGTCAATTCCTCTCCAGAGGTTTATCATGCGATGGATCATGGGATGGGGGCGTCTTCGAATATCATACCGGTGGTGGAAAATAAGGACGGCTCTTTGCGCAAAAGCTCTAAGGCGGTTTCAGAGGGAGAGCTTATGGGGCTTTGCGCGTTTGTCAGTCAAAAAATAATGGAACTTGGCGGACAGATCATGGATGGGGAGATTGCGGTCAATCCTTACGAGTTAAATGGAAAAACGCCGTGCGGCTACTGCCCGTATCGGAGCGTGTGCGGGTTTGATTTAAGGATTGACGGGTTTGGGTATCGAAAGCTGGACCAGAAGGAAAAATAGGCGTTAAAAATTAAGAAAATCAAAAATGCGCATACGAAAAAGGAGCCATTTACAATGAGACTTGTAAATGGCTCCGAAGCAGTGCTTTATAATAAAGAAATCAAAAAATCAAAGAACCTTTACTTCTTTTTTATATTTTTTGGAATATCCGCAAAGTCATATTCTTCCGCAATTTCTGCGGCATAAGCCTGCATGACCCGGTTGATGATGCGAAGCTGTTTGTTATCCAGGCTCTCTAATATTCCGTTGATTTCATGTATCATATGGTTATGCTGCACCTTTGGTTCATTCGGGTCTGCGGTCAGCTCGGCGATGCTTGTATGCAGATAGTCGGCGATCGAACAAAAGGTATCTAAGCTGACGGCTTTTACGCCGCGCTCCAGTTTGCTGATCAGGCTAAGTGATAAGAATAGGTCATCCGCCATCTTTTGTTGTGTAACATGCTGCTCTTTTCTCAAACGCTTGATATTATTCCCGATCAATTTGTAATTCAGCGGCATAAATGTCCTCCGTTGTAATTTGAATTTGGTAAAAATATATAAAATAATACATCTATTTTATTATAATTCAAATAATATGGCGAAAAGTGGCATAAATAGTGTTTAACAAATTAAAAATTGAGTGATTATAGTGTGGCGTTTGTTGCAGGCATAAGAAGCTGAATCTACGATAGCGGAAAAAAGGATGCCGCGCGGGCATCCTTTTCACTTTCGGTTTCGGTTTGACGTTTGGCATAGCTTTGGGTTTGGCCGTTTAATATCCGGGAAATCTGGCATGGTATAACCCATTTTTTTTATCAGTCACTACATAATGCCGCAGTTCTATCCGGAAAAACTTGTCCCGTAAGCTATGCGACGTGACGTAGTAAACGGATTGGTCTTTTGTAACGTCGGCTGCGGTCATAGTTCCAAAGGAGATTTCAGACCGTGGGACGACGTTTGCCTTTAACGTATAGGATTCGATTACGAATCCCTGCCACAGCACAGCCCATCGGACCGCGCCGATCGGAGTGAACGGGTTATAGAATAAAAGCTGGATAAATAAAAATACAGATAAAGCGATGCCGAAAATAAGCTTCTTTCTCAGCTTCTTTTTTCGTTTCATAAGATCACCTTTCCTTTCAATATCAATACCCGGTATATGCGCAGTAGTAAGATCCATTTTCTTTCTTTGTTACAATCCAGTATTGCATTTTTTTGCCAAAGGCGCGGTTTTTTAACTCTGGAGATGTGATCCGGTAAAACAGGTGATCGTCTGTAAAATCATGGTAAGGCAGGTCCGTGATTTTTTCCAGTTCCTCTGGAGGGATATATTCCGCCTTGACGGTATAGGCTTTTACAAGAAACCCATTCCAGAATACCGCCCATCGGATCGCGCCGATTGGCGTGTAAGGATAAAAGAATGCATATTGCATGAATAAAAATACAGATATGGCATATACGATAAAAATTTTCTTTTCTCTTTTCATTTTTGCTCTTTTCATCCTTTCTCCTTTCATAAGATCACCGTCTTCTTTTTTGATCATAGTATACCATAGATTTTTCTTTATTTCTATCATTTTCCTAAATATTTGCTTACATGAAGTAAACGAAAAGCTTCTGTTTCTTCCATTTATTTTCAAATTTATTGGGAAAAATTAAAAACGTGAGAAAATAAGAGATAACAAGAGAAAATATAAGATAAATGCATTTTATAAAGGAAAAATCGCAAAAATATATACTTGCGAAACGATACTTAAAATCATATGATAGGTACTATCAATTAGCACTCAAAACGAGTGAGCGCTAATAACCCAGAAATTGAAAAATAGCATGGATGGCGAAAAGGAGGACATTTTTTATGAAATTAGTACCGTTATCAGACAGGGTTGTATTAAAGCAGTTAGAAGCAGAAGATAAGACGGAGTCTGGCATTATATTGACAAGCGCTTCTCAGGAAAAGCCACAGGAAGCGGAAGTCATTGCCGTAGGCCCAGGCGGCATCGTAGATGGAAAAGAAGTAACCATGCAGGTAAAGGAAGGCCAGAAGGTCATTTATTCGAAATATTCCGGCACAGAGGTAAAGCTGGACGGGGAAGAATATATTATTGTCCGCCAGAATGATATACTTGCGGTTGTGGAATAAAAACAGAGTTCTAATGATAAAATAAAGAAAAATTTAATTTAGAAAGAATCAGAAAGAAAAACAGCGATCAAACAAAAAATCAAACAGTAAAATATAGAAGAGAGGAAAATAACAATGGCAAAGGAAATTAAATATGGCGCAGAGGCAAGAGCTGCCTTGGAATCAGGTGTAGATCAGTTGGCAAATACCGTCCGTGTTACATTAGGGCCGAAAGGGAGAAACGTAGTATTAGATAAATCTTACGGAGCACCGTTAATTACAAACGACGGCGTTACGATCGCAAAGGAAATTGAGCTGGAAGACGCGTTTGAAAATATGGGCGCGCAGCTTGTAAAGGAAGTGGCTACAAAGACAAATGACGTAGCCGGCGATGGCACGACAACGGCAACGGTGCTTGCGCAGGCAATGATCTCCGAAGGCATCAAAAACCTTGCGGCAGGCGCAAACCCGATCATCTTAAGAAAAGGTATGAAAAAAGCCACCGCGGCTGCCGTAGAAGCGTTACAGTCCATGAGCCAGAGCGTAAACGGGAAAAATCATATCGCAAAGGTTGCGGCGATCTCAGCAGGCGATGAAGAAGTCGGCACACTCGTAGCGGACGCTATGGAAAAAGTGTCAAAGGACGGCGTTATTACGATCGAAGAATCCAAGACGATGCAGACAGAGCTTGACCTGGTAGAAGGCATGCAGTTTGACCGTGGATATATTTCCGCTTATATGGCTACTGATATGGATAAAATGGAAGCCATTTTGGAAGACCCATATATTTTGATCACAGATAAAAAGATTTCCAATATTCAGGATATCCTGCCATTGTTAGAGCAGGTTGTAAAGACCGGCGCAAAATTGCTGATCATTGCGGAAGACGTAGAAGGCGAAGCGCTTACGACTCTGATCGTAAACAAGCTGCGCGGCACCTTTAACGTAGTCGCGGTAAAGGCTCCAGGATATGGCGACAGAAGAAAAGCAATGCTTGAGGACATTGCGATCTTAACAGGCGGCGAAGTGATTTCTTCCGAGCTTGGGCTGGAATTAAAGGATGCGACATTAGAGCAGCTAGGCCGTGCAAAATCCGTAAAGGTACAAAAAGAGAATACGGTTATCGTAGACGGCATGGGTGAGAAATCTTCCATCACAGCCAGGATCGGCCAGATTAAGAGCCAGATCGAAGAGACGACTTCTGATTTCGATAAAGAAAAATTACAGGAACGTCTTGCAAAGCTTGCGGGCGGCGTTGCGGTT
Source organism: uncultured Eubacterium sp. (assembly GCA_947385775.1). Lineage (GTDB taxonomy): Bacteria > Bacillota > Clostridia > Lachnospirales > Lachnospiraceae > Eubacterium_J. Next base: position 40,427 of record CANDMI010000026.1, read on the forward strand.
ATCCGCGTAGGGGCTGCTACAGAGACAGAAATGAAAGAAAGCAAGCTGCGCATGGAGGACGCGCTAAACGCGACCAGGGCCGCGGTAGAGGAAGGCATTATCGCAGGCGGCGGCTCCGCTTATATCCATGCTTCTAAGAAAGTAGAAGAGCTGGCGGAGACATTAGAAGGGGATGAAAAGACAGGCGCGAACGTTATTTTAAAAGCTCTGGAATCTCCATTGTATTATATTGTTGCAAACGCGGGGTTAGAAGGTGCTGTGATCATCAACAAGGTAAAAGAATCAGAGGTTGGCGTAGGCTATGACGCGGCGGCTGAGCAGTATGTAAATATGGTGGACGCAGGCATCTTAGATCCGCTTAAGGTTACAAGAAGCGCATTGCAGAACGCAACTTCTGTAGCGGCTACGCTGCTTACGACCGAATCGGTAGTTGCGAATATCAAAGAAGAAACGCCGGCTATGCCAGCTGGCAACCCGGGCATGGGGATGATGTAAGATCGTTTCAGAATGCGTGTAGTTCGAAAATAAAAAGCTGTGACACAGACGAAACAGTAAAATATAGAAAGTAAAAAACCGTTCAATGCAAAAAGAAAAGATTTTGCATTGGGCGGTTTTTTTGTTATTTTTTGTAACGAATCCGCGGTTTGGCGCTCTTATATACAGGAGGTGAAGTATATGGAGTATTTGAAGGTGGAAAATGTCGGCAAGACGTACGTTACAGGAGAAGAATCGTTTCAGGCGCTTAGCGGCATTTCTTTTACGATTGACCGGGGAGAGTTTGTAGCGGTCATGGGGCCTTCCGGGTGTGGGAAATCAACGCTTCTGCATATCCTTGGAGGGCTGGATTCGCCGACGTTTGGCTGTGTGCGGCTCAATGGAAGCTCGTTGTATGAAAAAAGCGAAAAGGAGCTTGCGATGTTTCGGCGCAGGGAAGCGGGGATCGTGTACCAGTTTTATAATCTTGTGCCGGAGCTTACGGCGGAGGAAAATCTTTTGCTGCCGGCTTTTATGAATCGGGTAAAGCCAGACGGCGCGTATGTGGATGAAATACTGAAGCTGCTCGGAATGCGTTCTAAGCGGCATTTTTATCCAGATATGCTTTCCGGCGGGCAGCAGCAAAAAATTGCGATCGGGCGGGCGTTAGTCCAGCGCCCATCCCTGCTGCTTGCCGACGAGCCGACCGGAAACCTGGATTCCGTTAAAAGAGACGAGGTTTTGGACTTATTTTCTTATTTAAACAAAACAGAGTCGATGACAATCATGCTCGTTACACATGATGATGCCGCCACGCGGGTCAGCGGGAGAAAAATCTGCTTGTTTGATGGGAAAATTGCGTCGGACAGCGCGGGTTTGCAAGCAGAAGATCCGCCTGCGCGTAAGCAGTGATTGGAGGGATGAGATGAAAAAACATGGTTTTTTATGGCTGGCGATCCGGATGATGAAAAAACAAAAGCTTCGCACAGCGGTTTTGTTTTTCTCGCTTTTGACGGTCTGCGTCCTGCTGCATGTATTCTGCGGCCTTGGGTATTATTTCTGGATGCAGGTGCATGGGGGCGTAATGATAGGGAGCGGGGAATATGATTTCAGGCAAAATGCGCTCGTTATTTTGGCGGCAGGATTGATGCTTGTGATCGTTTTTTGCTCCGCGTCGCTTTTATGGAATCTTTTTTCGCTTACATTCAGGCAAAAATGGCAGGGACTGAAACGGCTTATGGCGCTTGGCGCGGCGCGGGGGGATATTTTATTTATGGCATTCGTGGAAGCCGCCGTATTGTATGGCATAGCGGCGCCGTGCGGGCAATTGCTGGCTTTTTCCATCGCGGCAGGAGCCGGGATTCGGATGGAAATGCCGTACTGGATTTGGCTATGTATAAATCTTTGGCTTTTGGGGGTTGCCTGCTGGTGCAGCGTACAGCCAATTTTTCGGGCGATGAAAAATACGCCTGGATATCTGGAAAGCCATAGGATACGTGGGACAGATACGCAAAGTCGGAGGATGCGAAAACAAAGTGCGAAAAACGGGAGCAGACGGCATTTTGCCGTATTTATGTCCGGGAAATATCATCAGGCTGACCGGAAGCGGCATGCAAAGATGTCGTTTGCGGTTGCGGCGTGCATCGTTTTGTATGTGCCCGCCAGCTATCTGGTCAATACAAATATCCGAATGAATCAGGAAGGACGAAAGGAAAAATACGGCATTACATATTCTTGCAGTCTTATGAATGAAAAGGAGCTTTCTGCCGCAATGGAGGAATACGCGCGGCTAAAATCCGCGACGCGCGGGGAAGCGGTTTTTTATATTCAGATGCCCGGGCTGGTTACGGCCGCGACCCAGCTTTTGGACGGTGCGTTTGCGCGGGAGCTGGAAAAATCCGGCTGGCAGGGCGGCGATACGTTTGACGCGGCCTGCGACATTTACTTTTTAGAGGATGCCTGTTATGATGCTTATTATGACGCTTATATTCATAAGGCCACGAAAGAGGGAGGGGCTCAAAAGCATAAATATGGGGAGAATGGAAACGGGAAGCAGACGTGCGTGTTTGTCAATCGCTATGTAAATCGAACCGCATATGCAAAGGACGCGCAGCCGGGGCGGCAGGAAACGCCTCTGCTTAACAAAGACACGAAGGAAGGGGTGCGTCAGGATATGCCGAAAGGTCTGGGTTTAAAGCTTATGGGCAGACAAGGGGCGGAACCGTCGGATTTGCGGCCTGTTTTGGATTCTTTTGCAGTTACGCGCCAGTTCCCGGATGGGATCGAGACAGAAAATGCGGCGGTGTTTTTTCCGCTTGGTCAAATGCGGCATATTCTTGAAGCGGTTTTTGGAGGGCGGCGGATAGAATATCAATTGCTGTCTGTATGCGGGCGGTTTGCGGAAGCGGATGGCTCATGTTTTGACCAGCTTTCTAAGGCGGTCGGGACAGGGTCTTTTGGAAAACTGCGAAACGACCGAAAAGCGTATCAGGAATGGTATGATTCTTTGCATGAAATTCATATGGCGATGCGCTGTATTTGCGGAGCGTTGTTTTTTACCGCGGTATTTCAGATATTGACGACATTGCTGCTTCATTGTATGCAGCGCAGGCAGGGGCTTGCCATATTGTGGTCGCTTGGGCAGACGAAACGGGAGCTGATGAAGATTCTGGCATTGGAATGCGCGCGCTGCTTTGCCGGAGCGCTGTTGATCGGGATTCCGGCTTCCTGCGTGGTATGTTATGCGGTTTACCGGGTTTACCGCAGGGTTTGGCGGATTGGGTTTTTATTGCCGCTGGAGCCGTTTGTTTTGATCATGGCGATGACAGCGCTTGCGGCGGTGGCTGTGATTTTTGTCAGCCGCGCAGGTACGCTGAAAATAAAGGATAGGCGATCGGGTTATTTTTGAAAGGGGCGGCAGGTGGATTCGTTTGAACAGGTTTATAAGCTGTATTTTAAAGATGTGTACCGGTACATCCTGTCTTTTTGCCGGGACGTGGCGCAAGCCGAGGAAATTACCCAGGAGACGTTTTTTCGGGCGATGAAAAATATGTCCTCGTTTCGCGGTGATTGCAAAATGACGGTGTGGCTGTGCCAGATTGCGAAAAATATTTATTTTAGCGATCAAAAAAAGCAGTCGCGCCGCCTGCGCCAGCTGCAAGGATCAGCCGGGCCGCAGGGAGGGCTTTTCGAAGCGTATGCAACCCCTGGACAGGCTGGGGGCGGAACGCCTTCGGTGGAGGCAAGGTTAAGTGATGAAGCGGACGCGATGCAGATCCATGAGATTTTACATCAGATGGAAGAGCCATACAAGGAAGTTTTTATGCTGCGCGTTTTCGGGGAGCTTCCATTCAAAAAAATCGCCCGGATATTCGGAAAGTCAGAAAGCTGGGCAAGGGTAACCTATCATCGCGCAAGGCTTAGGCTGATTCATGAAATGGAGGAATGCAATGGAAAAGATTACATGTGAGGTTATTAACGACCTGCTGCCGCTATATTGCGACGGGGTATGCGCCGAAGACAGCCGCAGGCTTGTGGAAAGGCATTTAAAGGGCTGCGCATACTGCCGAAGCGTACTGGAAAAAATGCGGGATGAATGCAGTATAGAATACGGGCGGCAGGAAGAAGGGGAGCATATTATTAAAGGCATGGCGGCGGTTTGGAAAAAATCTGTATGGAAAAGCTTTTTAATCGGGATAGCGGCAGCGAGTGTCCTGCTTTTAAGCGCCCTTGCCTGCTATTTGTTGACAAGCTGGCCTTTTGTATGCATCCCGCCGAAACAGGTGGAAGCAAGCGCGGTCGTGGAAGGCTCCCGGTATATTGTCCATCTGGATACGGCGAACCGGTATAAGGTTCCTTCTGTGGATTTGGAAACTACGGAGGATGGGATACTGTATATTGTATTAAAACGCGCGTTGGCGCCAGTCCGGTTTCGGACGGAAAAAGAGCATGGGGGGATTTACGCAGGCTCTATGGATTCGGAAACGCGGGCTGGAAAGGCGGTGAAGATCAGGGCGATCTATTATGGGACGCAGGATGAGTGTGAGCTGCTTTGGGAGGAGCCGTAGGAGACAGGACAGCCATTCTGGTATTTTTGGCTGAGTATAATGTTTAAAAGTAGTTACAGTTCAGCCCAGGATTTTGCGTTTACTGCAAAGTCCGTATGATAAAGTAGAAGTTGTGTTTATTGCCATATTATGGTAGAATCAAAAATACGGAAAGTACCTATGACAGGGCGGCAGCCTCCCAAGCTTAATGACCGGTTCTCCGGAATACATAGGAAGTCCAGCTAAGAAATGTCAATAGGTAAAATGAAAAATATTAAAAAAGTTTTTT
>CANDMI010000027.1 GCA_947385775.1 uncultured Eubacterium sp.
ATTTTTAAATTTGATTTTTTGCTCATATCTCATCCTCCATACGGTAGCCAAAGCTGCGTATTGTTTTTAAGCAGGAGGGATAATGGAGTTTTTCACGAAGCCGTTTCATAGTCACAGTCAACGTATTATCATTGACAAAATTCCCGTTGTTGTCCCAAATCAGAGTCAGCAGTCGTTCTCTTGTGACGGTCTTCCCTTTATTTTCCATTAAAATCTGCAACAGCTGGTATTCTGCCTGGCTGACCGTAATTTCTTCTTCGCCGCAAAATACTGCCGTTTTGCTTTTATCAATGGAAACAGAACCGCAGGAAAGATACTGGCTTTGTACATTTCCGGCCCTGCGCAGCAGCGCGCGGATGCGGGAATGCAAAACTTCCAGTTCAAAGGGCTTTGTCACATAATCATCTGCCCCATATTCAAAGCCAGAAATAATATCACGTGTATCATTTCGGACAGTCAGAAAAATAACTGGCAGTTCTTTCCATCGAAAGCGTAACCATCCGCAAAAGCTGTTTCCCTCGCCGTCTGGCATATTCCAGTCAATCAGCGCAATGTTTGGAATATGGCGTTCCAGCGCCTTCTTCCCGCTTTCTAACGTCCCAAATACAGAAACGGCATACCCTTTCTGGCTTAAAAACTCTTTCACAGCCACTGCGATCGTTTCATCATCTTCGATATAATAGATTTCTGTCATTTTGCCATCTCCTTGCTGATTAACAAATAGGCGGTATATACCCAAGCTGGATTGCCTTTGTGACCGCTTCCACAGCGGAAGTTACCTCTAATTTCTCAAATATATGCTGTAAATGGTTCGAAAGCGTCCTTTCACTGATATATAGCTCCTGCGCAACCCGTTTTCGCTTTTTCCCGCCGCTGATAAGCTGTAAGATCTTCTTTTCCATGCCTGTCAGCTCTTCAATGACGATTTTGCTGTTTTCAGATGGAAAACAAACGCCGCCATGAAAAACACGGATTAACGAGGCGGTAAGGCCGTCCGGGCTGATATTTTTATTCAGAAAGCCGCGGGCGCCGCTTTTTTTTGCTTCATGGCGGTATACGGGCAGGTCATATCCTGTAAGGATGATTATTTTAAGGTCAGGATGTGATTTCAAAAGGCCGTCAGCAGTTTCCAGGCCGTCGGAGCCGCTTAAACCGCCAAGGTTAATATCCATCAAAACAATATCAACGCCTTTTTCACAAACCATTTGCTCTATGTGCTGAATATCCTGCGCCACGTAGAAATGTTCGATTTCCTTATATTCATCTAAGGCGACGGAAAGGCTTTTGGCAAAAAGCATATGGTCGTCAACTAATAAAATATTGATAAGAATCCTCTCCTTTCATTGGCAGCAAGATCCGCACGCAAATGCCCTGGGGTGTGTTATCCGAAAAAAGGACAGAGCCTTTCATGCTGTGTATCCGCTCTGTAATCGTGGCGATCCCTTTATGTTCCTTGCTGTCTGCGCGGAAAATAGAATTCGTATGCGCGGTTCCGTCATCGCTGACGCTAAGTTCAATGATGCTGTTTTCCTGCGTGAGCGTTACCCATGCCCGGCTGCCGTCAGAGTGTTTGTAAACATTTGTAAGAAGCTCCTTCAGGAGCCGGTAGACCAATACATTATACGGCAGGGCTAAAAACAGCGTATCGGGACAGTCAAAGGATACCGCGATATTCCGCCCCGGAAAAGACTGCGAAACGGCTTCGATTAGATGCAGATAATTTTCTCTGGCGGTCAGGCTGTTTATCATAACAGGATGGTAATCCTGCATCTTTTCGCGGATATTGTGATTTAGACTGTCAAGCGTTTCGAGCATGATTTTCTGTACGTCTGGCCTGTGGGCCTTTGTTGCCATATTTTTTATGGAAAGAAGGTCTTGCAGCACATCATCATGAAGAAAATCCGCAAATTCTGATTTTAACCGTTCTTCCTGTTTTAATTGTTTTAGGGCCTCATTGTATTTACTTTCTTTAAGCAGCCTGTTTTTTCCCTGCATCAGGCTCCCTCCTAAAATGATGTTACACATATAGATAAAAGCAAATAGCATGTTTACCGCAATAAATAATTTTTTTATAAAAAATTCCGTATTACTGCCACCTTGTAATGCCAGGATAAGGCCGGAAATAACAAGGGATAAAAGGAGGATAAATGCCGCCTGCTTCCGGTTAAACACAGTGGAGAGGGGATAGCTAGAATTTTCTTTCATCACGATGCCATGAATGCTGATGAGAAAAAGCAGCATGGTCAGATATACCCCAAAGTTGGCAATATGGTTTTTTACGTGCAAAGTGGCAAAATAATACACAGAAAAGAAAACTATAGTAACCGCCCCGGAAAACAGGATATATTCCCATTCACTTTTTAAGACGAATGCAATTCTTTTCTGATGGTATATCAGCACAAAAAGAAAACTGAAAGCTCCGCACAAGAACTGGATTCCATACAGACAGGCAAAAGCTCTGTCGGATATCAAAACACTGATAAGGGAGCCAATGCACGTGATAAGCAGCAGAATATCCGTTGCCTTTTTGAAACGGTATCCGGTTCCCTGAAATAAAAACATCAGGACAAATTTAATAGATAAATAGCATATGGCCGGATGCAGCATTGTAAGGACGAATTGTTTCATAGGCCCGGTTTCAAATGATAAGATCATATACCAGCTATCCAGAGCCAATAATCCGCAAAACAGGTTTATCACTTTGTTTTCCTTAAGATTGCAGGAACTGATGTAAGTAATATCGATCAGCATCAGGCTGGATATAAGAAGCGGGGGGCCGCTGCCGACAGCGGCCTGCTTCTCATGTATATTCCAGCTCATATAAAAAAGGAGCAAAATGTAATTCGTCAAAAACAGCGATTTTGGCAGCACGCGTTTCATTTTTACCACAGCCTTTACAAATTTTATGTCATTGTAACATGCTTCACTACTGTTTTACAACAAGTATGGACTGTAATGAAATAATACAGGAAATACAGGAAAGCGGTAAAAGCTATCGCGATTGCGGTAGGAGCATAAAGGATGGCCGTATTTCCAAGCAGGTTTTGCATAAGCGCCGTTTTGTAAACGATTGTCGCAAATATGCAGTCCGCCAGTCCAAAGAGGAACGGTATGCTAAAAAAAGTAAGAACCTGTTTTCGGATAATCCTTTTTAATTTCCGGTCCGTATATCCCATTTTACGAAGTATCTCATAATCCGCTATGGAATCGGAAACAGCGGAGATGTTATTAAAATATAAAATGCTCCCAGTTGCGATGAAAAACAGGGCCACCAGAAAACTGATCAAAAGGAAGGTGGAGCTGCTTAAGGATATAATTTCTTTTATTCTATGGGAATGCCCCTGTAGATAAGGGCTGCCGCCAAGCAGGAGCTTCATTTTGTGAAATAGTTTTTCCTTACCTTCTATGGCTTTTCCGTTTATGCTTAAAACACTTACCTTTTCTTTCGCGCCTGTTTTGACCTGTTTATAAAAGCGGTCGCTTACGATCATTGTCCCGATGCTGTTTGCAAAAGAGATCGGATTATGAAGCGTTGTTTCCCTTACCGTAAGCGGGATGCGGCTGTCTTTGATATTTATAGAATAAACGCTTCCGGTTTCCTTGTTTCCATCCGGATTTGGCTGATATTTTACGAGAATGCACTCATCATCCTGTAATTTTTTCATCTTTCGAGTAACATTATTCCTGTCCTGTGCGTGTAAAAGGGCGAGGTATTGTGAATAGGAAATGCATTCAAATCCCGCCTGCCGCGCTATTTTTTCATGATCTGCGCTGCCTTTTGAAGTCCCCACGCTGTATTCCATAGGAAGCTGCTTTGCGGATGCGGTAACTTTATAAATATCAGTCTGGATAAAGGAAATCTGGCCTCCGTGCGCATATTGGTTTACAAGCTGCATTATGTTGTCTATCTGGCGTTTGCTTTCCATTCTGCATTCTAATTCAGAAGGGGCGATCCGCAAGACCGCGGCGATCGGATAAAAAAGCGACAGCGCCATTACGCTGGAAACCGTCAGAGTTGCCGCCGATAAAAGGGTGAGCATGATCAAGGTTTTAGCATTTGAGCGTATGCGGTAAATAAAATTTGGGGCTGTTATGATTTTTGTTTCGGTATAAAAAGCTTTTTTTCGCTGTTTGCTTTTTTGCGCCGCATAAGGAAGAAACGATGCGATGAAAAGGATCGTCCCTGCCGCAATGAAAAAGGCGGTCAAAAGCCCGGTCGGATAAAAACCAATAGAAAACCAAAAAGACGACCTGCCGCGAAAAATATCCAATGCCAGGCCATAACCGGCAATGATGAAAATAAAGCCGAGCAGGGCAGGCGTTTTTCGAAATTTCATTCTTTTTTCCGCGCTTTTTTCAAACCGTACCAGCTCCATCAGCGATGTTTTCATAAGAAACCGGGCATTCGACAGCGCCAGCGTAAATATTACAAAAAAGATAAAAGCAGCCGTGTTTGCAATGGCCCCAAAATGAAAAAAGGGGATTTTTGCATGGTCAATTGACAGGTTTAACAGAACCGTTGTGCCATAGACAATGCCCTTGTGTAGGATCGCGCCAAAAAACAACCCTATGAAAAGCGCGCCGGCCCCGATCATTATATTTTCGGATATCAGCAGGGAAAGGATGCGCCGCCTCCTGTAGCCTAACAGCGCATAGATCCCAAGCTCCTTCGCGCGCCGCCTTAAAAAGAAACGGTTTGAATAGGACATATAAAAGATCACAAATACGATCAGAAAGGCGGAAATCACGCGGCACATAGATTCCACCCGCCCGTCCGCCGATATTTTTTCAAGCATTACATGGTTCACGGAAAAAGAAGCAAAGGCAAAATATACGGTGATCACAAGGGAAACAGACAGGATGTAAAGCGTATAAAAGGAAAAATTTTTTCTTAAATTTTTAAATGCGATAGGCAGATTGTACATGTTGTCCTCCTTATCTTGCGGTGTCCAGTTTCGTGATTTCCGCGGCGATCGATTCGTAGAAAGAACGTCTGCTGCCGCTTTGGTTTATCAGATCTTTTATAATGCGTCCATCCTTAAAAATAAGGATACGGCCTGCAAAGCTGGCGGCGTAAGCGTCGTGGGTTACCATCAGTATGGTAGTTTGCAGGTTTTTGTTGGCTTCATACAAAGCGTTTAGAAGTTCTGTGGCTGAACTGGAATCTAACGCCCCTGTCGGTTCATCCGCAAACAGGATGTCCGGTTTTTTCACGATTGCCCTTGCCGCGGATGCCCTTTGTCTTTGGCCGCCGGATAATTCATGGGGATATTTGTGAAGCTGCGATGCAATGCCAAATCTTTCGGCAAGGCTTTGCACCATGCTTTCAATTTTATCCGGCGGCAATTTTTGGAGGGTTAGCGGGACGGATATATTCTCACGGATCGTAAGGCTGTCAAGCAGAAAATATTCCTGAAAAATAAACCCTAAATGATCCTTGCGAAAATCTGCGGCGCTTGTTTGGCTTAGTTCATTTAGGCTTACGCCGTTTATTTTAACGATTCCGCTTGTGGGCGTATCGATCGTGGAAAGGACATTGAGCAGCGTGGTCTTTCCCGAACCGGACGCCCCCATAATTCCGATAAATTCCCCCTCATCCACAAGAAAAGACACCTGATCCAGGCTGGGGCGGCCGGACTTTCCATAGATTTTTGTGACTTCTTTTGCTTCTAACAGTGAACTCATAGCGATGCTCCTTTCTGAATGCGCACGGGTAAGGGAAAGGCGTTTCCCCTGCCCGGTTTATTTTTGTTATATGCTAGTTTTTATTTAGGCTATATTTTACCGCTATGGAGTAAAAAGCGAATGAGTAATTCCGGCATATTTTTTTCGTGAGCTGCGCGGTAAAAATAAGTGGCGCGAAAAACAGTTGAATTTATCGGGATATCCTTATATAATCATAATAAAAATTTTTAAGGGCGAATAAAGCAAAAGCTCGGAGACTGCGGCGGGGGCGTTTAAGCGCCGCAGAATGCCGGGGACAAAAGATGAAATATAAGGAGGAGGAAGTTTAACATGACAATCGCAGAAATAATGGAAAAAATGATCGTGTTTTCTAAAGGTAATATTCACGATATCGACCATTTGAGCAGAGTTTGGACGTTTGCGAAAACCATCGGAGAGCTTGAACGAGTGGATAAAGATACGTTGTTTATTATTGAAATCGCAGCCATCACCCATGACATTGCCTGCCCGTTATGCCGTGAAAAATATGGCAATACGAATGGCAGGCATCAGGAAAAGGAAGGCGTTGCTTTGGTTAAGTCTTTTTTGGCGGATACCGGATTGACGGATATGCAAATCGAACGCGTCGCTTATCTTGTCGGGCATCATCATACTTTCCAAAATATCGATGGCATAGATCATCAGATCCTGATCGAAGCGGATTACATTGTGAATGCCTGTGAAAATGGCTATAGCGAAAAAAATATCAGCGGCTTTATGAATACAGTTATGAAAACAGATACAGGGAAAAGACTGTGTCGCCAAATGTTTTGCGAAGATAATGGAATATAGACGATAGATTATAAAATAAAGCGGTTGCCTGATATAATGGAGCAGCCGCTTTTTGTGTAGGCGGCGTATTTTTTGCATTTTGCTAAGAGTTGGAGAAGTGTAAACCGGTTTTGCATAATACAAATATCGACAAAAGTCAGTTTATATGTTATACTGAATCCAGTTATACCCTGCGTCCAAATGATTTGCCGTTTTTTCTATTACATCTTCCAGAAAAATCGCCGGCTAACAGCAAATCAATTGGAAAATACGTATGCCCTTGGGTATAAGTCGTATAATAACGATTGAAAGGATAGATGATCATGGCTGAATATTATATCTCATATAAGGAATTAGAGAATCTTCTTGACCAATATATCGCAGAAGTAGCTGACAGTGCGCAGTTAGTAGAACACAAAGCAGAAATATTGTCAGCTTTAACAGGAGACTATGAACAGGGAAATTGGGATTCTGCAAAGGAGATGATTTCTTTATGGGAAAATCAGATAAATACGCCGAGTCAGTTATTATTAGGGTCGAGATACATACGAGTGCAACAGGTGATGCTGGATTTTTTGAAGATCGCGTGCGTATCGGGGTTACTTGATGCAGTCATAATGTATATTTCACAAGGAAACTTTACAGGTTTTACGATTTCCGTTGGGTCTAACATTGCTGTAGCTCTGTGGGAATTGTTCACGAATGTAAAAAAATTGGAAGATTGGGATTTTTGTGTATATATGCAAGCTACTGCGCATTTTAGGGAATATAACGAATTTACGCTGGAAGACTTGAAAAGTTGGTTTTCAGATGTCGGAAATCCGATCTGCAATATGCATAATAATACTTGGGAATGTGATTATTTGGAAGAGAATACAGATATTTGTAAAATGATCCAGGAGCAAGCGTTTGAAAAAGCCTTGAAATCATTATATGATAAAGGACTTCTTATGACAAGGAAAGAAAACCATAAGTATGTTTTTAAATTCAAAAAGTAAACTGCATACAATGGGAGGAAAGAGATTGCGGTGAAAGATGAAGAAAAACAACATAATATAGATTATGATAAAAATTATGGATTAGCAGAGGAATCAGAATATGAGGAAGAAATTTTTACTGTTATAACGGATAATGATCATGAAGAAACAATATTTCATTTTTGCGAAGCGATCTTTCGGAATAGTATTTTTGAAACGGTCGATGCTGGAAGTGATGTGATACATGGTTTTATGCTTGATTTAAGCAGACTGTTAAAGCAATTTCCAAGACCATATACGATAGTCCAGGAATTTTACCATATTGATCCTAGCTATCGAGATACTTATTATACATATTTCTCGAATCAGCATTTTCAAGTAAGGAGATATTCCCGGAGATTATCTTTTTTTGCTGAAATAATGAACGAGGAAGATTTTTTTGCAGAAAATAAAGAAAGACAAAACCACATTGCGCAACATTTTATGGGGGCTTGCGTCATAAATCCCTTAACCACAGGGGTGATCGGGCGCACTCTGATAAATCCTTTGTATGTTTTAAATCCAACAATATTACCGGTATATGTACGCTTGTCTAAGTTTGAATTGAATGTTTACGGGAAAAAATTTTATGTGAATGCGTTTCCATACCGTATGCAGGATGAGGAAACTATGAGATGTGCGGAGGTATCGCTTTTAAATTTGTTAGAATATTATGCGAATAGTTATCATGATTATAGAAGCGTTGTACCGAGTGAGATATTGGAAAATGAGCAAAAGCATAGCCATGAAAGAGTGCTGCCTTCCAGGGGGATTTCTTATCCTATATTGACAAAAGTATTGTCGGAGTTTGGTTTTTCGCCGAGATTATATAATTTGTCGTCCATAGATAAGTATAGTTTATCTCAAATTACACAGGAAGATGAATTAAAAAGATGTTTGCATTATTACATAGAATCTGGCATTCCGGTTGCGTTAAATTTATTGCCAGTGGGAAGTAGCGGTTCTGGGCATTCTATGGTTTGCATCGGGCATGGAAGTCCGAAGAAAGCTTTAATGAAGAGGGCAAAACGAAATAAATGGATTTCCTGGGAAAATAAAGAGCATTGTCATCCGCTTATAAATTCCGCTGATTTTTATGAAAGCTATGTCGTCGTAGATGATAATCAACCAGTGTATCAAGTCAAGCCATTTCGACATCTTTCAATGTATCCTGATATGAGAGTGGAAAATATCGCGGTTCCTCTATATAAGAGAATGTTTTTAGATGCGTCCGATGCGGCGGCGATCGTAAGGTCTGTCTTACATCATGAGCAGTTTGGCATTGATGTGTGGTCTGATAAGTTTTTAAATGAAAGAGAAGATGTGATCATAAGGTTGTTTATGGCATCATCCCGCAGTTTAAAAAACTTCCGATCAGATACAATTAAAAATATTTATGCGAAAGAAGCGTATGTCATAGTGCCTATGCCGCGTTTTGTTTGGGTTTGTGAATTGTATAGAGAAAGAGAGTATGAAAAATTAAAGGCTTTTGGAGAAATTGTAATTGATGCAACATCAGCATTTGGAAGAGGGAATAGCGCTTGCAGTTTAATATTGATGCACTATCCTAAGGTGATAGGGATTCGTTATCCAGAACAGACAAACCCTGAGATTGACGAAATGGTTGAGTTAGAGGATGATGAACTCTTTGACGGGTATCAAAGGAATTTGTGTAAAATAACAACCTGAAAATACCATGAAATATTTATGATGAAAATGCATATATTATTAGTGAAAAACAGATTTTGTTACAGTGAAGCCAAAGGCTGAATTAAACTAAACAATAAGTTTTCATCTTTACAGATGTTGACACGTAAGGAGTTTTATGCTAATATATCGAAATATAAAGAGTTATATAAAAGAGGGGGTCTCTGAAAGATTGTCGGAGATTTGCAAAATCGTTTGTACGACGGAGGGATAGTAGCCATGAGCATAAGCAGGATATTGAGTAAAGAAATGAATAAAAGCGGAGGGAGTGCGAGAGTGGTTAAGGTTCCTGCTAATAGACGTCCGACAGCGGAAACGCTAAAAAAACTTGAACGGGAGATTTCTGCGCAAGTGATTGCCAATGAAGCAATGCGCAGCAGAAGTATGCAAAATGCCTCCAAAATGTCAAAGTGGTAATATTTGCAGAGATAACAGCGAACGGATGTTTTGAATATTTATGGATATAGGAATGCTTTTAGAGTAAACAGTTCTGTATCTTATATAGCCGAGAGGTTTTCACAACGAAAATCTCCCGGCTGTTTTTTATGCGCAGGCCCACATATGGAAGTTTGCTGCTGACGCAGCATACGCTCCGGGCGATGAGTAGGGAAGATGCACTTCCCTACTCGATTTTTCGGGGAGATGTGCGTAACAGACCTGCATACAGGTCTTAGTGCCTACGAGAGATGCAGTCCGTGCCCGGTGATTGAAATGAATCCGCCTCTTGACAACCCTCCTTTTGCGTCCTATACTGTATTTATCAAAATAACACACATAAAAACAGACTGGCGGTGAGGATTTGGAGATTATTGTTAGCAATAAAGCCAGCCGTCCATTATATGAACAGATTGCCACACAAATAAAAGCGGCGATCATGAACGGGGAGTTAAAGGCAGGTGAGGCGATACCTTCGGTGCGGGCTTTGGCGAAATCTTTGCATATCAGCATATTAACAGTCCAAAAAGCGTATTCTACGTTACAGGAGGATGGGTTTATTGAGACAACGGCAGGAAAGGGCTGTTATGTATCCGTGCAAAATCAGGACTTTTATTTAGAAGAACAGCAAAAAAAGATCGAGGAGAAATTTACGGAGGCGATTGAAATTGCCCGCACAAGCGGAATCTCGTTTGACAAACTGGTTGACTTGCTTACGATTTTATATGAGGAGGAAACATGAAAGATAAAACTTATACCCAAGGGCATACGTATTTTCCAAATGATTTGCCGTTAGCCGGCGAATTTTTTGAAAGCTGTAATAGAAAAAACGGCATATCATTTGGACACAGGGTATATCAATTTACCGCAAAAATTCATACGATCCCGCAAAAAGGCGGGGCGTATATTGTGTTTCCCTACGATATCCGAAAAGAATTTGGCAAAGGCAGGGTCAAGGCGCATGTGACGTTTGACGGGGTAGCGTATGACGGGAGTATTGTAAATATGGGGCTAAAAAATGAGGATGGAAGCGTCTGCTACATTATCGGCATGCTAAAATCCATCCGCAGCCAGCTAGGCAAGTCCGAGGGGGATGAAGTGGAGGTAACGGTTTGCGAACGGTTTTAATAGAAGCGGTTATTACAAGCTATAACCAGGGGGATATGATCTTAGAAGCCGTTCAGTCGGTTTGCGCGCAGACACGGTTGCCGCAGAAGATTATCATTGTAGACGACGGTTCTACGGATGCAAATTCCCTTCGGGTGTTAAAAGATATAGAACACGCTTCCGATCTGCCGGTTCCGGTAAGTGTATATTATCAGGAAAATAAAGGAGTTTCGTCCGCAAGAAATGCCGGGATACAAAAATCGGCGGCGCCGATGATACTGGTTTTAGATGGGGATGACAGGCTGGAGCCAGATTATATCGAATGTGTGGGCCAACTGCTATGGGAACATCCGTTTATGGTGGCGGCTTCGTCCTGGATGCATACATTCGGGGCGCTGGATGCCGTCATCTGCCCGGATGGAGGGGATATAAGCTCATTTTTGTCTCACAATTGCTGTCCGGCAACCCATATTATGCGCAGGGAAGCGTTTTTAAAGTGTGGCGGCTATGATGAAACGATGCGTTCGGGATTTGAGGACTGGGATTTCTTTTTAAATATGCTGGAAACACATCCGCAAGCCTGCATCGGGATTGTGGATAAGCCTTTGATCCAGTATCGTACAGCGCCGGCTTCTTCGAATATAAAAAGTATGGAAAAACGGCTTGCGCTGATGCGCGGCATAATAGAAAAGCACATGGGCAGTTATCAAAGCCATATTGCAGATGCCATACTGGGGATAGAAGCGATCGCAGATGCCAGGCTTTATGGATGGGAAAACGAAATGGCCTTTGCAAAGGCCGATCACCGGGAATTAAGCCCGCTGTCTAAAAAATTTTTGGAAAATCCGTCATACGGAGATGGCGGGATGGCTTCGGCTGTACGGATTGCTTCTATAAGAAATGGAATAAGAAATAGAATAGAATTATCCTGAATAATAAAAATCAGGGCCTGTGTTAGAATGCTGGCCGGCAATAAGGAGGAAAAATGAAAAAATTAATATTATTTGTAATTTTGCAGCAGTACGCGGATTGGGAAGCCGCTTATATCTCATCCGCCATTTCCATGCTTGGACAGGGAAAATACGATATCAAGACGGTATCCTTGTCAAAAGAAAGCGTTTGTTCCATCGGCGGTTTTCAGGTAATGCCGGACTATGATCTGTCAACTATGCCAGAGTCCTATGAAGCGCTTATCCTGATCGGCGGTTTAAGCTGGAGAGGGGAAAATACGCAAAAGATCGGGGAGCTGGCCAGAGACTGCGTTCAGAAGAAAAAGCTGCTGGGCGGGATTTGCGATGCCGCCGCGTTTTTAGGCACAGCAGGCGTTTTAAACCATGCTGTGCATACGGCGAACGATTTAAATGACTTGAAACAGTGGGCGAAAGACGCCTATACCGGGGAGGAAAATTTTATCGCAAAGCAGGCGGTATGTGATAGGAACATTGTGACAGCCAACGGCACGGCACCTTTGGAGTTTGCAAAGGAGATTTTATTTGCGTTACATGCAGCGGATGAAAAGGCCATTACGGAATGGTACAATTTCCATAAGCTGGGCGTATACACGGCGCCGATGCCTGGCGCGGCTCAAAAATAAGTTACGCGAACTGGCTATTGTAGAGGGCGGCGTATTTGCCGTTCTTTTGCATAAGCGATTCGTGGTTTCCGATTTCTTTGATATCCCCGTCTTCCATATATAAAATAACGTCGGCGTCCCGGATGGTGGAAAGCCTGTGGGCGATGACAAAGCTGGTGCGGCCCTTCATAAGCCGCTTCATGGCCCGCTGTATCAAAACCTCCGTATGGGTGTCCACATTGCTGGTGGCTTCGTCTAAGATCATAATCTCAGGGTCGGATGCGATCGCCCTGGCAATGGTAAGAAGCTGGCGTTCCCCCTGGGAAATGTTTTCCGCGCCTTTGGTAAGCTGCATATCGTATCCGCCAGGCAGCGTTTTGATAAAGCTGTGGGCGCAGGCGGATTTTGCGGAAGCGATGATTTTATCCCGGTCTGGCGTTTTTTGTCCATAGCCGATGTTTTCGGCAATCGTCCCCTCAAAAAGCCAAGTGTCCTGCAAGACCATCCCAAAACGGCTTCGCAGCTCCTGCCTTGACATATCGCGGATATTCGTGCCATCCACGGTAATGGAGCCGCCGCTTATTTCATAAAATCGCATTAATAAATTGATCAGCGTGGTTTTCCCTGCCCCGGTAGGGCCGACGATGGCGGCTTTTTGCCCGGGCTTTACGGTCAGGCTCACACCGTCCATAAGCATACGCTCTGGCGTATAGCCAAACCGCACATTTTGAAATGTAACGCTGCCGGAGCGGTTTTTTGGCATGGTGCAGCTTTCAGCCTGCGGCAGTTCTTCGGAAGCGTCTAATAAATCAATGATGCGGCCTGCCGCGGCTTTAGCGGCCCCAAAGCTTCCAGCCATGCCTGCCAGCGAGGAAAAAGGCTCGGCAAAACGGCGGGTATATTCCAGCATCGCCTGTACGTTTCCTACGGTAATCTGTCCGCCTATTGCGCGCAGGCAGCCGATGGCGGCGCAGGCCACATAGCCCATGTCGTTTACAAAGGTCGTGATCGGGCTTACGGCCCCGGCGGCCGTCTCCGCCTTATAGGAGCTGGTTTTCAACGCCTGGTTTAAAGCGTGGAATTGCCCCGCTGCCCGTTTTTGGCGGCAAAATGACTGGACGATCTGCTGCCCGTTGTACATTTCTTCGATATAGCCGTTTAGCTGGCCGAGCAGCTCCTGCTGCTTTCCATAATGCCTGCCGCCGGATTTCATAACGCCTGCCGCGCTAAGCATTGACAGCGGTATCAGGATAACCGGAATCAGCGTAAGCCCCGGGCTGATGGCAAGCATCATCCAAAAAATGCCTATTGCGGTAATTGCCTGCGTTACGATGGAAGTCAGGTTTTGGCTGACCGTATTGTTGATGGTGTCCACGTCGTTTGTAATGACGCTTAAAATATCGCCATGGGTGTTGGTATCGTAAAAATCCAGCTTTAACCGGTGCATTTTGCGGTTAATGTCGCTTCGGATTTCTTGCATAACGCTGGAAGTGACCTTTGCCATATGAAACCCCTGTAAAAACAAAAAGAACTGCGATACCAGATAAAGGCATACAAAGGCGGCAAGCAGCCATAAAATCGCATCCCAGTAAAATACGCCGTCCCGGAGGCTGTCAAATAAGGCAGTCGTGACCTTACCGATGACAAATGGCGCAAGCACGGTAAAAACCGTACTGACGGACGCAAACAGTATGACGAAAAATAAGCGCAGTCTATGCCCCTTCAGATAGCTGGCCAGCCGTTTTAAAGTATGTTTTTTCATTTCAGACCGCCTCCTTTCCCAGTTGGATCTGCGCGATCTCGCGGTAGAGCGGGCAGTTTTCCAAAAGCTCTTTATGTGTCCCCTGGCCTACGATCATTCCGTCGTCCACTACCAGGATGCGGTCTGCGTCCATAATGGAGCTGACGCGCTGGGCGACGATGATCACAGCCGCGTCTCCTACCGCGTTTTTCAGGTTTTCTCGAAGCTGCTGGTCGGTTTTCATATCCAGCGCGGAAAAGCTGTCGTCAAACAGATAGATTTCCGGCTTTTTCATAACCGTCCTTGCAATCGCTATACGCTGGCGCTGCCCGCCGGAAAGGTTTGTCCCGCCCTGGGCCACCGGGTCGTGATAGCCCTTTTCCTTTTTTAAAATAAATTCCCCGGCGCAGGCGATACGGGCCGCTTCCTGCCAGTCCTTTTCACAGCCTTTTTCATTTCCAAAATTTAAATTGGAAGCGATATCGCCGGAAAACAGTATATTTTTTTGCGGCACATATCCGATCAAAGAACGAAGCTCGTCCACCGCATACTCCTTAGCGTCCACGCCGTCTATGAGAACTGTGCCAAACAGCGGGTCGTACAGGCGCGGGATCAGCTTTAAGATGCTGGATTTCCCACGGCCGGTGCCGCCGATAATAGCGGTGGTCTCCCCGGGATGGGTTTTAAAGCAGATGTCTTTTAAAATCGGCTCCGGCGCCCCCGGATAGGCAAAGGTTACATGGCGAAACTCCACGGTAGACCGAAGAGGCCGTTCCTGCAAAGGGAAATTTCCATCCCGGATACGGCTTTCGGTTTTTAAAACCTCCGCGATCCGTCTGGAACAGGCGTATGCCGTAGGAAACATCATGATCACGATCGCAAGCATCATAACGGACATTAACACCATGCTGATATACTGGCTGTTTGCGACCAAAGAGCCTACCTGCATTGCGCCCGTTTCCACATAGTGGGCGCCAAGTCCCAGCACCGCCGCGGTGGTAATGCCAAAGATCAGGTTAATGACCGGCATTAAAAGGCTTGTGACCCGCCCGGACGCCACCTCGGTGAATGCGTAATCGGCATTTGCGGCTTCAAATCGGCGGCTTTCGCGATCCTGTCTGTTAAACGCCCGGATGACCCGCACACCTTCTAAGGATTCCAGAAAAAGCTGGTTGATCTTATCAAGCTTTTGCCTTAGTTTTATAGAATAGCGGGAAGCAAGCAGGATCACGGAGCCGCAGCCGATCAAAAGCGCGGGGATCGCTACCCCAAGCACAGAGCTGACCTGCCCTCCGGTGGCGGCGGAAAAAACAAGCCCCGCCACCGCCATCATCGGCGCCAGAATCCCGATCCGCAAAAGCATCGTAAGAAACGTCTGCACATTTGTAATATCCGAAGTGCTGCGTGTCACCAGGCTTGCCGTCCCAAACTGGTCAAGCTCGGCGGCGGAAAAGCTCTGCACCTTTTCAAAAACCAGCCCCCGCAGCTTTGCCGAAAAATCGGTGGAAATGCGGGATGCGATCCGAACGGATAAAAAGTTTACTATACAGGCAAATGCCGTAACGCCCGCCATAATAGCCGCCAGCGTAAATATGGCGCTGCGGGAGGAGCCTGTAACGCCGCTGCCTATCATCTGCGCAAGCAGCGAAGGCAGCATCATTTCCGCAACCGCCGCAAACAAAACCAGGACGGCTAAAAGGCATATCTGCCGTGCCGGTAAAGGCGCTTTTGAAAAAATTGTTCTCATAGAAAATCCCCTTTCTGAAAAATTGTTGTTATACTATATATAGATAGAAACTATTTAAACAGCTAATTTAATTTTAGATAGCCGAAACATTATGTTTCCTAAGGCATAACGCTGCAAATCCATATATTCCGGGACGGATACCATTCTGCCGTAATTTAATATCTCCATATTTCCGCTGTGTCCGGTGATAAAAATATTGGAGGAAGTAAAGCCGTTTTTCAAATAAAATCTTCTCCTTGAAATCCGCTGCGCGTTATTTTCGGCGGAAGCGTCCGGCTTTTCGATTAAAAGCACAATGGTTTTCCTGGAAAACCTCTTGCACACCTCCTGCAAAAGCCTGCTTCCGGTTCCACGGCTTCGGATTTTATTAGATACTGCTAAATAATCCACCATGACCGTGCCGCCGTATGGGATTATCATAATAAAGCCCAAAAGCGCGCCGTCCTCTACTGCCGCAAGAAGCTTTGCCTTGCCCGTTTTTACGCAATGGCGCACGGTGAAAAAAGGCTTCCGCTCCTGCTTTGGAAAAGCTTCCATATAAATGTCTTTGATATCGTTCCACTGGTGTTTTGATGCATTTACAATTTCCATATTTTTCTCCTTTATCTTGTATTTTTCTGTATTTTATTTGCGTCTTATGGTATGATAAACGATACAGTAAGTGTAAAGTCAAGGGGGATTTATGAAAAATAAAAAATATTTATACACAACAGGGCAATTTGCAAAGTTAAACGGCATCAACAAACGCACCCTGCATTATTACGACGAGATCGGCTTATTTTCCCCGGAATACAGGGAAGAAAACGGCTACCGATATTACACCTGCTTTCAGACCGTCCAGTTAGAACTGATCTTAACTTTAAGGAAAATCGGGCTTTCCATCGAAGAGATCATCCGCTATCAGCAAAGCCCTTCGGGCGCGTCCTTTGCGGAGCTGATCGCCCAAAAGAAGCAGTTTATCGATAAATCCATCCAGGAGCTGCTGCGCATCAAAGGGTTTTTGGAGCAAAAATCCAGCAAGCTGTCCTTAAGCCTTGCGGCAAGGGACGCGAAAGAAGGCAAAATCGAAACCATTACGCTGCCGGAGCAGCGGATCTTACTAAGCGGCCCGATTACCGGAGCTTATGACGACAAGGATTTTGCGGTTGCGGGGGAGTTTTCCCTGCGGTTAAAATCGCTCTTTGGGCTTTATGATAATTTTGGAAGCCGGATCTTAACGGAACAGCTTCAAGCCGGGAATTTCCATAATTACGACTGCTTTTTTGCCTACGGCAGCCAGGATGCGGAATACGACGTGGTGCGGCCTGGCGGCGCGTACCTTCGGACGTTTTGCGTTGGGGGCTGGGAAAAGCTGGAGGAGGTGTATCGCGGCATTTTAAACTATGCGGCGGAAAATGGCTGTAAGCTCGTGGGGTATGCCTATGAGGAGGGACTGAACGAAATGTCCTTGCAGGGGCGGGAGGATTATATTACAATGGTTACAGTTGGAGTTTCGGAAGATGGGGAAACTTAAAGGATCAGTTTGGAAAGAGGGGGTTATATGAATACGGTTTTGACTGATATGGCAGGAGCCTATATAGAGCATTCGGACGTGATCACAGCGTTTACATCGATTGTGTATAGTCAATTAAAAGACAGTATTTGCAGAGTATATCCTGACAATGTTCAATACAAATGGACTGTTGACGGAGAAGAAAAAACAGTGATCCCAGATGCGACAATCAATTGCAGGGTGCAGGCGAAAAAAGGGAACGCTTTTTTTGACATACCGCGTTTTGTAATGGAAGTATTGTCGGATTCCACGAAAAGCTATGACCGCGGCGAAAAGATGGAAATATACACAAAGATGGAAATAGATGAATATTGGATCGTCGACTGGGAAAAAAGACAGGTCGAAATATACAATCTGGATTATGACGAGAATGGCCATCCCAAATACCATCTTTTTAAAACCGTTACAAAAAACAATAAAGAGGAGCTGGAGATCGTTCATTTCCCGAATATAAAAATAGATTTTGATGAAATGTTTCATTTATCATAGAAGAATTATCATAGAGGAATTATCATGGAAAAAGTTTCGGGAAAGCTGACTGTGTGTAAGTTTGAGAAAAGCAATATAGTGATTGACTGCGGCGGTTCTGGAGGCGTTTCGTGCGTTTATGGTGAGCGCTTCCAGTACGGCGCGCTTGCGGCACTCCCTTGTGTCCGCTGGTTTTCCATGCAGGGATAACAGAGCGGCAGCAAGCGATTCTGTCATTTTTCTGTCATTTCCATAGTATAGAATAAAAATTACAAATCCAGTCTCATGTATATGGATGCGCTCATCGGGCTATTGTTATAACAATCTATAGTGTAAAAACCAAATTGTTCATACATATGAATTGCCTTTTCTAAAAAGGGAAGGGTGTCTAACAGCATATACGAATAACCAATTTCCTTTGCGTCGGTTATGATTTTTTGTACAAGCAGTTTACCGATATTTTTTCCTCTAAATTGTGGTCTTACATAAAGACGTTTCATTTCACAATTCTTTTTATCGATACTCTTCAATCCAATACAGCCTGCGGCTTCTCCGTTATAATAAGCCAAATACAATCTTCCAGATGGCATACCATATTTTTTTTCTAAATGATTTATTTCTTCTTCATAGCGCTGAATATCAAGATAATTTTTAAATGAACGATCATTAGTTATTAACATCTCTGTATATTCTGAAAATAGCGCATTTATTTCTTGTGTGTGCACATAGGCTAAAACAATTTCGATATTCATAACGGCTCCTCTTCTTTTTGGTCGTTCAATTCAATTTTTGAATAAGCCGGTCTAATCGCAGCCGATTTTGATGACGTATTTTATGCGTCCAGTTCCTTAAATAAATCATCAATATTGGCATAAGCTTTAACGCCTGGGTCGCGGCTTATCTTTTTTGCTTCTTCCATTGCTTTAATGACTTCTGGTTTAAATTTGGGATATTTAACATCAAATGGTATGCCGTCTTGTAAAACAACTTGTTTTAAAAACATATTGACAGCATCCGATAAAGTTAACCCCAATCCCTCTAAAAGTTCTACCGCCTGTTTTTTGGGGCTTTCGTCTATTCTTATTTGAGTTGATACAGTTGCCATAATAAGTCACCCCTTTTCTTTTTCATAATGCCATAAAATGTTTACGTTGTCAACGAATTAGCGATATCCACGAATATTTGCATGTTTATTGTCGCTTTCCATAATAGAAGCATAATAGAAACGTTTCCATCTTCCGTTTTGACGAAATTGGATTTATAAAAGTAGAATAAGCCCACCAAATCACCTTTTTTTTCACTGGATGCAACGCAAAATTCCTGTTATACTCACGAGTAATAAAGTTTACCATATGATTCAAGATAACAACGCTCGTGAGTCGGCATTATTGGTAAATTTTAGTGATCGTGAGTATAAATTATAAGAAACAGGAATTTTTAATAAAATGGAGGCAAAGCCATGGATGATTTTTTGAACCAAGTCCGCCAAATCGCAGGCCGTGAACCAAAGCTGCTTGAAATATTTGAAAATTGTTATGCAGATACGATAAATAAAACAGTAAAAGACATGGGGGACGGCACGTTCCATGTGATCACCGGGGATATTCCGGCGATGTGGCTGCGGGATTCGGCGGCGCAGGTGCGGCCATATATTTTTGCGGCAAAAAAGGATGCCCGGATTCGGGAAATGATTGCGGGCGTGATCAGGCGCCAGTTTTTTTATATAGGCATCGATGCGTATGCGAATGCCTTTAATCAGGAGCCGAATGGGGCGTGCTGGGAAAAGGACGACCCGCAGCAAAGCCCATGGGTATGGGAGCGGAAATTTGAAGTCGATTCGCTGTGCTATCCGGTGCAGCTTGCGTATTTACTGTGGAAAAATACAGACGCTACGTCCCAGTTCGATTCTAATTTTCACAAAGGGGTGCGGGAAATCCTTCGGGTGTTTCGCATAGAACAAGATCATGAGCGGCAGTCTGTATACCGGTTTTGCAGAAACAGCCGTTTTTTTCAGGATACGCTTTCAAGGGATGGGAAAGGGGCGCTGGTAAAGCCGGGGACAGGGCTGATCTGGTCGGGGTTTCGGCCAAGCGACGATGCCTGTGCTTATGGGTATCTGATCCCTTCTAATATGTTTGTCGTGGTGGTCATGAGGTATTTGCAAGAGCTGGCGGCGAAGGTGTTTTTGGATAAAAGGCTGGAAGCGGAAGCGGCGCAGCTTGGAAAGCAGGTTATGGAAGCCATTGAGCGGGAAGGAAAGGCGGATACGGAGGAGTTTGGCGTAATTTACGCATATGAAACGGATGGGTTTGGCATGTATCGGCTGATGGACGATGCGAATGTGCCTTCGCTTTTGTCTATGGATTATCTGGGGTATCCGGCGGAGCAAAAAGCGGCGGAAAATACAAGGCGTTTTTTGCTTAGCGATGCGAATCCTTATTATTATAAAGGAGAAAAAGCGTCAGGCATCGGGAGCACCCATACGCCCTCTGGGTATATCTGGCATATTGCAATGGCGATGCAGGGCCTCACAAGCAAGGATAAGGGAGAAAAGCTGGAAATTCTGTACCGGATGGCGGAGACAACAGGAGGGACGGGCAGGATGCATGAAGGGTTTTTCTGTGAGGATGACGCGAAGTATACAAGGGAGTGGTTTTCGTGGGCGAATGCGATGTATGTGGAGTTGTTTTTCGATTATTTTGGGTATCGGCTGGAAAAATAAGGGGGATCAATTTTCTGGCCAGTCCAGTTTTCCATTACCCGGCGAACGCCTGGTCACAAAAGTAACATCTTATAATCCTATCCGCCCTGTGAAAAAACTGGAAAAAACCAGAATACACACAGATAGAATTTGTACACTAAAAATCGAAAATCGAAAATTGAGATAAATCCCAAAATACGGTACAATATTCATGTAAAATAAAAAACAATAATCACAGGTAAAAAGAAAATAGCAAAAATAAGCCATAACAGCGAAAAAGTGGTAAAATAAGCAAAATAAGAAAACAGGGCATTTACAGAATCCATCAACAGAAAAACATAAAACATAATAAAAAATAGAAAAATATATATAAAGAAAAAAGGAGCCAGACATGTTTCATACAGACAGGAAATTAGACAGAAGGATTCAGGAAATTGAAGCATACAGATACCGTGACATCATCCATATTGCGGAATTTGCGGTATGTGAGGACGAACAGGGGATTGTAAACCCGAAAGTCCCGGATGATACGAAAGACTGGGAGAAGATGAAAACCGGAGACGACTGGAAAGGCCGCGACCGTTACCTTTGGATGCAGCAGACAATTTGTATCCCAAAAGAGTGGAAAGGAAAACGCGCGGTTGGGATCTTTGATTTCGGAAATACCGGGGCGGGGAATAATTCGGGATTTGAAGCCATGTGCTATTTGAATGGGAAGCCGTACCAGGGGGTAGACGTAAACCATAAAGAGGTGTTTTTCCCGGAGGAATTGTACGGTACGCAGATTCAGCTTGCGTTCCGGCTGTGGTCGGGGTTAGAAGGCGGCGGGAAGCCGCGGGTGCAGGAGCACAGGATCAAAAGGGCGGATCTGGCGTGGCTGGATGAAAAAACGGATGATCTATATTATTTTGGCTCTATGGTTTTGGATACGATAGCCCAGATGGCGGATGGGGAGCCGTTAAAATATGAGCTGCGCTGCGCGCTGGATGGGGCCTGCCACTGTATTGACTGGTCATATCCTGGAAACAGCGTGTTTTATGAGACGGTGCGCCAGGCGGACGATCTGTTAAATGAAAAAATTTCCGGTATGGAAAAGCATTCGCCTGTTTCGGTGCATTGCGTCGGGCATACGCATATTGATATGGCGTGGCTGTGGAGGTTGAAGCATACTCATGAAAAAGCGTCCCGCTCCTTTTCTACGGCGCTGCGTATGATGGAAATGTTCCCGGAATACATCTTTTTGCAGACCCAGCCGCAGATTTATCAGTATATAAAGGAGGATTTTCCGGAAATCTATGAGGAGATTAAAAGGCGCGTTGCACAGGGGCGCTGGGAAGTGGACGGCGGCATGTGGGTGGAAGCGGACTGTAATTTAACAAGCGGCGAATCCCTGACTCGTCAGCTTTTGATCGGAAGCCGCTTTATTAAGGAAGAGTTTGGCAAGGATGTGGAATACCTGTGGCTGCCGGATGTGTTTGGCTATTCCTGGGCGTTGCCGCAGATTTTGAAAAAATCAGGCATCGATATGTTTATGACTACGAAAATTAGCTGGAATCAGTATAACCGTATGCCCCATGATACGTTCCGCTGGAAGGGCATAGACGGAAGCGAGGTGCTGACCCATTTTATTACGACGCCAGAGCCTTGGAGTGAGCCTGGTTCCTGGTTTTATACATACAACGGCCTTTTGACGGCAAAGACCGTAAAGGGGGTGTGGGAGTCTTACAAGGATAAGGAAATAAACAAGGACTTGTTGATTTCCTTTGGCTACGGCGACGGGGGCGGCGGCGTAAATCGGGATCTGCTGGAAAAAAGACGCAGGCTGGATAAGCTTCCGGGATTGCCGAATGTAAAAAACGCTACGGCTGGGGCTTATTTTCGGAAATTAAAGCAGACAGTAAAAGAAACTACACAGTACGTGCATACCTGGGACGGCGAGCTGTATTTGGAATACCACAGGGGAACCTATACGAGCCAGGCGTATAATAAGCGCATGAACCGTAAGATGGAGCTTTTCTACCGTAAAGCCGAGTGGCTGACGGCGATGCAGGCGGTAAAGGAAAACTGCCTTTCCCTTGCAAAGCAGGAAGACTTAACGCGGGGCTGGAAAATGATACTTACAAACCAGTTTCACGATATTATACCGGGTTCTTCTATTCACGAGGTTTACGAGGATTCCCGCAGGGATTATGAAGCCATCCGAGAAATCGGCGGGGAGGTAGTTTCGGATTACAGGCAAAGGGCGCTGTCCAAAGAGGCCGACCGCTATGTGGTCTACAACGATTCCGTCTGGGGGCAGGATGTGCTTGCGGTAATCCAAAGAAGCGGCAAGGAGCCTGGGATTTTTACCGATGAAGCGGGAAACGCGCTGCTTAGCCAGCAGGCGGAGGATAAATATTTTGTGCAGGTTAAGGGCCTGCCGCCTATGGGATATCAGACGCTTCGATTTTGCCCTGGAAAGGAGCCGGAGGAGAGCAGCGCGTTTACGGTGGACGCAAAGCATATTGAAACGCCGTTTTATTCGATCTGCTTAAATGACTACGGTCAGATCACAAGGCTTTATGACAAGCAGATGGAGCGGGAAGTGTTAGCCCATGGGGAGCGTGGGAATGTCTTGCAGGTGTTTGAGGATAAGCCGCTTGACAATGACGCATGGGACATTGACATTTTCTACCAGCAAAAGATGCGGGAGATTACGGATCTGACGGCGTTTGAGGTGATACAGTGCGGCGCGCTGTGCCTTACGGTGCATATGGAATGGAACTATATGCAGACGGTTATTTCGCAGGATATGACCCTTTACAGCGGGGAACGCAGGATTGATTTTAAAACCGAGGTGGATTTCCATGAGCGCCAGCAGCTTATAAAAGCGGCGTTTACTGTGGATATCAGGAGCACATACGCGACCTATGATATCCAGTATGGGAACGTGCGCCGTCCAAATCACTGGAATACGAGCTGGGACCAGGCGCGGTTTGAGTCAGTCGGACACCGGTTTGCGGATTTATCCGAGCGAAATTTCGGGGTGGCGCTGCTAAATGACTGCAAGTATGGATACGATATTAAAGATAATGTGATGCGGATCTCCTTACTGCGCTCCGGGTTGCAGCCAGACCATTTGCAGGACCTTGGCAGGCATACGTTTACCTATTCGCTTTTGCCGCATGAGGGCGATTTTGTAAAAGGCCAGGTTGTGGAAGCGGCGCACCGGTTAAACAACCCGCCGGATGTGTTTGAAGGGGCGCCTTTAGAGGCTTCTTACAGTTTCTTTACGGTGGACAACAGCCAGGTTGAGGTTGACGCGGTGAAAAAATCAGAGGACGGGCGCTATCTGGTTGTGCGGTTCCATGACTTTGCGGGGGCAAGGCAGAAAGTTGCGTTACAGCCGAACTTTACATACGAAGCATGGGCGGAGAGCGATTTAATGGAACGTCCGCTGGCGGAATTTACGGCGGCAGGCGAAGCTGTCCAGATGGAACTGCATCCGTATGAAATTAAGACCGTATTATTCAGATTCAGTTCCTAGAGCATGTTTGAAAGATCAGAATCTCTGTTTGAGCGCCAGAACTGTAACGAAAATCCAGCATGAAAAGGGTGTGTGGCGGATGCAGGAGAAAAAGACGAAACAGCTTTATCATAAGATGGTGCGTACCTGTACATTGATCGTACTGTTTATTGTGACATCGTTGACGCTATATTTTATTTCGGATTCCAGAAGCGGGCAGCTTGAGGAAAACCGCGGCGCGCTTCGCGGGATAAGCGATCAGGCGCTTAATTATATAGAAGAAACCGGCCGCACCGCGGATTATATCCATAAAGACCTGTACCGTTCGTCCCAGGAGCTGGAAGATTTGCTGGCATATTTTCGTTTGAATGTGGATGCGTACCAGTATTATTCCCTGGATCAGTATATAAAATCGCCGGATCTGGTTTATAAAAGCAGCTTTCGTTTTTTTAACGAAACTTTTGAGGCGTACAGCCAGTTGGAAAAGATCGAGCTGATCAGCTATCAAAACCTTCGGCTTACGGAATGCTGTCCGGGGGAAATAGTCTATCCGGGAGGGGACGGCAGGGCGAGGATGAAGCAGGTGCAGGCGGACAATTACTGCGAAAAAGGGAAGCTTGTTTTTTTAAAAGAGATCCGACACCCGGATACCCTAAAGCCTATGGGCTGCATGTTATTTACATTCCATGCCCAAAAGGAGCTGGAAGCCATCCTCGCCGCAAGCCCCTATGCAAACATGGCTGTGCTTTATAGCGCAGGCGGCGTGATTTTTGAATCGCCAAAAAACAGCAATTATCAAAGGCAGATTTGGGATAAGCATGCATATGTCTGTACGGAATCTGCCAGGGGGCATTTGGTGTATACGTTTTTGGACGAGCGGAAGGCATCACGGATACCCGCCGCAAGGCTTGCGCTGTTTTTGACGGTGGGAACGACGGTAGGGGCCGCGGGAATCCTTTATATCCGTTACTTTGTCGCACGGCTTACCGGACGGGTGGATCTGATATTGAGCGCCATGAACCAGGTGACTACCGGGGATTTTAAGGTGAGACTGCCTGTCGGGAAGAAAAATGACGAGCTGGAGCGCATTGCCGAAAACTTTAATGAAATGTGCGAAAAGCTGGAGATGTACATTGAAAAAAGCTATCTGGAAGAGATCGAACGCAAAAACGCCCAGATGCAGGCGCTGCAAAGCCAGATCAACCCGCATTTTTTGTATAATACGTTAGAAGCTATCCGCATGAAAGCCATCTGCAACGGCGACAGGGAGGTCGGAAAGATGCTGTACAGTATGGTGGTGTTGTTTCGCAGCCAGTTAAAAGAAGCGGATGTGATCACGCTGGGGCAGGAGCTGGATTACTGCAAACAGTATATGGAGCTGTTTGAATACCGTTACCAGGACTGTTTTCATTCGAGCGTGGAATGCGCGCCGGAGCTTTTGAATTTATCCATTATAAAATTTGTGTTGCAGCCGGTTTTGGAAAACTATTTTATCCATGGAATTGAGCGGGACCGCAAAGACAACCGGGTTTCGATTCGCGCCGAGCGAAAAGGGGATGTTTTATTTTTACATGTGCAGGATAATGGCTGCGGCATGGACGAGGGATTGCTGCGGGAAAAAAACAGGGAGCTTGAAGAAAACCAAAAAAATCTCCAAAACCAAAAAAGCCAAAAATCCAAAGGAAAGGCGGAATCCGTTGGCATACAAAATATTAACAGAAGGATTAAGGCGGTTTATGGCGAGCAGTACGGGATTCATTTAAAAAAGGCGGAACCAAAGGGGCTGACTGTTACGCTTTCGGTAAAGGCGGAGGCGTTTCAACGGGAAGAAACCGAATAAAAGAAAAGGTGTGCGGTATGATAAATGTGATGTTGGTGGAAGATGAGGAGCTTATTTTACAGGGCATCCGGTGTATCATTGACTGGGAGGAGCTTTCCATGTCGGTGGTTTCCATGGCAAGAAACGGCGAGGAGGCGTTAAAGCTGTTTCAGGAAAATCCGGTAGATATCCTTGTGACGGATGTGGAAATGCCGAAAATGAACGGGCTGGAGCTGATAAAGGAAATACGTAAAATCGACCCAAAGACCCGCTGCATTATTTTATCCGGCTATGATGAATTTGAATATGCCCGCAGCGCGTTAAAGCTGGATGTGGAGGAATATATTTTAAAGCCGATAAACGAAGACCAGCTAAAGCAGGCGCTGGCACAGGCACGCAACCGTCTTTTACAGCTTTCGCAAAACCAGGGGCAGGGCCCTTGGGACGGGGAGCTTTGGCGCAGGTTCTTAGAGCGGAAAATGGATGAAAAGCAGGCGGCGCGGTTTTGTGGAGACTTGCCGCAGATTGGGGAACAGGAGCGGGTTTGTCCGGCGGTAATGAAAGTGGATGCGGAAAGCATGAAAAAGCAGGAGGCCATTTTGACTGTCATTTCAGAAATACAAAAGCTGCCCTGTACGGTTAAAACAGCCTGCTTATCTTCGGATACGTTATTTTTACTCCTTTATGCCCCGCAGGAAGAATGCGGCAATGCCCAGGAGATATTTTCAGGATTGCAAAACAATCTGGAAAGCCAGTACGGCGTTATGAGCTTTTTAACCGTCGCGCCCTCCGTACAGGGTTACAATGAGCTTCCTGACAGCTATAAAACCGCTTCCAGGCTGCAAAAGTACAGAATCCTGGAGGGCTACGGAAGCTGCATCACCGAAAGCTATATTAAAAACCGGGCGACGCCGGATGTGGTCATAGACGAGACGCTGCTTCGTAAAACGATTCTCAAAAAAGATAAGGAAGGGGCGCTGCATTATATTGAAGACCTGTTTATCAACAACCTGCGCTGCGGGGTAAACATAGACGCGCTTTACCAGCTCGCGCTAAAGCTTACGGTTTTGTTACAGGAGATTAAGGCGGAATACAAGCTGGAACAGACTAGGAACCTGCAAAACTTGTCGGAAATGATCGAGCAGATTTACAAGGCGGACGATGTGCTGGGCTTAAAATCCATTTTCCTTTCGGAAATTACGGAGATCATCACCTACCTGCATACCGAGGACTCCCAGTATACCCCGGTGATACGCCAGATTATGGCGGAGGTGCAAAATAACTATAAGGAAGATATGAATTTAAAGACGCTGTCTTACAAATATAATATGAACGCCTCCTATCTTGGAAAGATTTTCCAAAAGGAGGTAGGCTGCTCCTTTGCCCAGTATTTGAGCAATACGAAAAACCGGATTGCGAAGGATCTGATCTTAAATACGAATATGAAAATTGGAGACATTGCAAAGGAAGTGGGGTATCCCGATACAAGCTATTTTTACCGGAAGTTCAAGCAATGCTACGGGGTGTCCCCGGCGTCCCTTCGGTCTATCAAAAAATACGACGTGATTTAAAATATAACGGATATGTAAATACGCCAGTGTTACGGGAGGGGGAGGCAAGATGAGATTAAAGCGAAAAAGAAGAAAAGCCGTGTTTGCAGCTATCCTTGCCCTTGCGGTATGTATGCTGGCGGGATGTATGGCCGGGACGGAGGATGAAAAGCAGGGGGAAGCCGATGTGCAGCTTATCTGGTACCAGGTGGGGGAAGCTCAAAAGGACGACGATCTTGTTTTGGAAGCGGTAAACGCGTATATACGGGAAAAGCTTGGGGTGACGCTGGATATCCGAAAGGTAGGCTGGGCGGATTACAACCAGAAAATGCGGGTGCTGATGCAGACCGGGGATGATTGGGATTTGTGCTTTACCAGCTCCTGGACAAACGACTATTTGCAGAATGTCCAAAAAGGGGTGTTTTTGCAATTGGACGGGTACTTAAAAAAACAGGGAAAGCAGCTTTATGGCCGGATGGATCCCAGGTTTTGGGAAGCGGCGAAGGTGGGCGGCAAGATTTACGGCGTGCCAAGCGAAAAGGAGATCGGAAACTGCCCGGTATGGGTGTTTACGAAAGAATACGTAGATAAATACGATATTCCGTATCAGGATATCCATGAGCTGGAGGACTTAGAGCCGTGGCTTGCCCTGATCAAAGAAAAGGAGCCGGATGTAACGCCGCTTTATTTAACCAAAGATTTTACCGCCCCTACTTATATGGATAAGATTTGCGACCCGGTGGGTATTGAATACGACGATGAGGCCCTTACGGTAAAAAACGTGTTTGAAACAAAGAAAATGCGTTCTGTCCTGGCTACGATGCGAAAATTTTACGTTGCAGGCTATATTAACCCGGAAGCGCCGGTGGCTTCCAATGATAAATCCGTCAAGCGGTTTGTGACAAAGGGCGACGGGCAGCCTTACGCGGAGCTTATATGGGGAAAGGATTTAGGATATGAGGTCGTGGTGTCCCAGATTATGGACACAAAGATTACCAATGCGTCGGCTAGGGGCGCGATGACGGCGGTGAACCAGGACTGCGCCCACCCGAAAAAAGCCGTGGAGCTTTTAAATTTGATCCATACGGACGAATACCTGCGCAATCTTTTAAATTATGGCATCAAAGACGTACACTGGGATAAGTGCGCGCCGGATGAAAAAGAGCTTAAGGCGGCGCAGGGCAAGCCTTATGTATATGATTTTAAAATAAAGCTGCGTGAAAATGCCGGGGAGGACTATTCAGTGCCTT
Organism: uncultured Eubacterium sp.; assembly: GCA_947385775.1. Lineage (GTDB taxonomy): Bacteria > Bacillota > Clostridia > Lachnospirales > Lachnospiraceae > Eubacterium_J. Next base: position 28,667 of record CANDMI010000027.1, read on the forward strand.
ATTGGGTGCAGGGGGGGTTGTTTCCTACGTACGTGCTGGACAATGAGCCGCTGGATAAATGGGCGATGGTAAAGGAGTTTAACGATGCTTCCAGAGAAGCCCCGTCCTTTGGCTTTGATTTTGACCTGGAATCGGTAAGCGTACAGGCAGGGGCGTTTCGCAATGTGCTGGATGAATTTGGAAAGGCGCTTTATACCGGAAGCGTAAACCCGGATAGGTACCTGCCAAGGCTGCAAAAAAAGCTGGAAGCGGCCGGGATATAGGAGGTAATACGCGAAATGCAGCGCCAGATCAACGAATGGAAAAACCAGCGGCCTTAGCGTTCCATATCGCGGGGCGTATAAACGTAAGCTCATAGGGAGCCTGCGGGTGTCTGGCGCGGTAGGATAGCTGCATCGCCAGCCGCTTCCCCAAAAGCCCGGTAGGTACGTCGGCGGTAAGGATATCCGCCACATTGGCATATTCCCCCGTATGGTCGAACCCGCTTAGCATGACCTTATGTGGCGCGTGGCCTGGATGGTCATCCATATATTGTTGTACAAAATGGGCGACGTAATCGCTGACGCATACAAACGCGTCCGGCCAGTCCGTGAGGCTGTCTAAGTATGCCGTAAGCTCCCTGTGATAGGAAAAGATGCCGATATTTCCAGTCAGGCAGTATTTGGGATTTACGGGAAGGCTGTATTTATCCATGCAGGCAAGGTAGCCGTTGTAGCGCTCCATATTTGTCCTGGCATAGTGGATATCGCCTAGAAAGCCGATCCGCCTGCCGCCGCCTTGTATCAGATGCTCTGTAATACGATAAACCGTATCGAACCCTTCGATTAAAATAAGGTCGCCTTTTAGCCGGCTTTCTGGAAGGGAAGGGACGGTGTCAAGAAAGACTTTCGGAAGGGAAAGCCTGTTTACCATACCCAAAATTTCAGGGTCGTATACGTTTATCGTAACGATGCCCTGCACACTTCCGTCAGCCAGGGCGGGCGGAAGAAAAAAGGAGTCGCTGTATACGGAAGGGACGTAGGTGTACATCAGGTTCATATGACAGCTTGAAAGCTCCTGAGCCATACGGTGGATGATGCCTGTCCAAAAAAGGGCGGAATCCGGTCTGGACACCACAAGGGAGACGGTCTGGGACGGGATGTGGTTCGGATTCTGGTTCGTATCCGGATAAACAGGCGGCTGCGGATCCGGCTGTTTCGGATTTAGCTGCCCTGCCTGCCTGCGCTGGTATGGAAGCTTCGGATAGCCCAGCTCTATTGCTTTTTCTAAAATCTGCTTTTGCAGCGCGTCCGACACGCCGGCCTTTTGGTTAAAGGCTTTGCTGACTGTGACTCTTGAAACGTTTAACGCATCGGCGATGGTCTGCATGGTGATTTTGGCTGCGGCATCCTTTTGTACGGAGGATTCTGTGATTGTATGTTGGTCTTTTTCCATAGTTTCTTTCACTCCTTGTATAGCGGGGTGCGTTAGTTTTTTTGCTGCTTTTGGGCATGTACGGCCCGATAGAATGTAGAATACCCGTTTGTAATAATATAGCACAGAGATCATAAAAAAACAATAAGTTTACAAATGTTAAGTAAACTTTATTATTTTTTGCTTGTTTTTAAGGAGATATAGCAATTTTACTAATTTTTTATTATTATTTTAGATATTTTATACAAAATTAATAAATGTTATTGACATATATAAACAAAGATGTTAACATCCAGTTAACAAATATAAAAAGGAGGTATCGTATGAATGAGTAAAAAAACGAAAAACAAAGGCCGCTCGAAACGGTGGTCAAGGGACGACACGGAGCTGTTTTTGCTGTCGCTGCCTACGCTGATCTGGTATGCGATATTCGCGTATCTGCCGATGTTTGGGATCATCATCGCGTTTAAGGTTTACAAGCTGGCCCCAGGCGGACACAGCTTTATCTACAACCTGCTGCACAGCGAATGGGCGGGATTTGGCAATTTTAAGTATTTCTTTACGTCCAATGCCTTTGCCATGCTGCTGAAAAACACGGTGCTATATAACATCGCGTTTATCATTATCAGCGCAAGCGTTGCGGTAGGCGGCGCGCTGATCTTAAGCAACATGCGCAACAAAAACGGCTCCAAGGTGTATCAGACCATGATGTTTTTACCGTACTTTATGTCATGGGTAGTAGTCAGCTACTTCGTTTATGCGCTGTTGACGCCGGAACGCGGGTACTTGAACGGGATACTGACCGCGTTTGGCGCGGACCCGGTGATGTGGTACCAGGAGAGCAAATACTGGCCGTTTATCCTTGTGTTTTTAAATACCTGGAAGGGTATGGGATATGGCATGGTGCTTTACCTTGCCAGCATCACAGGCATCGACCCGTCGCTTTATGAAGCGGCCGTTATGGACGGGGCTACGAAGATGCAGCAGGCAAGGCACATTACGCTTCCTGCGATCAAGCCGGTATTTATCATGATGCTGATACTGGACTGCGGCAAGATATTTAACTCGGATTTCGGGCTGTTTTACCAAACTACCGGAGGGATACCGCAGTCGCTGTACTCAACCGTATCCACATTTGACACATTTATTTACCAGGCGCTGCGGTCAAATTCACCGATCGGGCAGACAGCGGCCGCGTCGTTTTTTCAGGCAATCTGTAGCTGCGGGATGATCCTGTTTGCGAACTGGGTTGTCAGTAAGATCGATAATGAAAACAGGATTATCTAGCAGGAGGTGTGAAGCGTGAGAAAAAGAGAAAAAGAAGTGGAAAGCCCGGCAAAGATAAACCAGATCAAGCAGTCGACGAATATCGTATTTAACATTATCTTTTTGATTTTGGGGCTTATGTGTATTTTCCCGCTGCTGTTTGTATTTGCCATATCCATTACAAGCGAGGAGTCCCTTAGGACGAACGGCTACCAGATCATACCCCAGGAGCTTTCGGGCGCCGCCTATGAATTTTTGTGGAATGAGCGTGGCATGATCCTGCACGCGGCGTTTATGTCCATATTTGTAACGGTATTGGGCACGCTGATTACGGTGGCGCTTGTAACGTCCATGGGGTATGTGGTATCCAGAAACAGCTTTAAGCTGAAAAAATTGTATACCTGGATTATTTTTATCCCGATGGTGTTTAACGGCGGTATGCTTTCAAGCTACGTTGTGATCAATAACATTTTAGGGCTGCGCAATACGATATGGGCGTTGATTTTGCCGTTAGCGTGTTCCTCGTTTAGCGTGACGATCTGCCGGACGTTTTTTCGGACGACGGTGCCGGATTCCATTGTGGAATCAGCAAAAATAGACGGCGCGGGGCAGTTCCGCATCTGGTCGCAGATCGTGCTGCCGATTTCCAAGCCGGTTATGGCGACGATCGGGATGTTTGCGGCGTTCGGTTACTGGAACGACTGGTTCCAGGCTTCGCTGTACATAGACGACAAAAACCTGCGTACGTTACAGGCGATGTTAAATATGATCCGTGAAAACATCGAATATCTGGCAAACAACCCATACGGCGGCGTTTCCATGCAGGAATACAAGCTTGCGATGCCGACGGAAAGCGTGCGTATGGCGATCGCTTTGATCATCATATTGCCGATCGCGTGCAGCTACCCGTTTTTCCAGAAATATTTTATTTCCGGCCTGACGATCGGTTCGGTTAAGGAATAAGCGGGATTTTGAATTTATTTATGAAACAGTTATTATTGAGAAAAAACAGGAGGAAGCATTATGAAGGTAAAAAAATTACTGGCGGCAGCTCTGGCGGCAGTCCTAACCGTCGGGACGCTGGCAGGCTGCGGCGGCAAAGGATCATCGTCTACAGGGGACGGTAAGGGCAGCGGTTCCTCAAGCGAATCAGACAGCGGGGATATTGTAAATTTAAAATGGGTGACCATCGGTAACGGGATGCCGGATAATTACGATTCGTGGATTTCAAAGGTCAACGATTACATCGGCGAAAAGATCGGCGTGAACCTGGAAATGGAAGTCGTATCATGGGGCTCCTGGGATGACCGCAGGAACATTATTATCAGTACGAACGAGCCGTACGACATTATTTTCGGGATCGGCAAAAACTATACGTCTGACATCGAGCTTGGGGCATACTGCGATATCACAGATATGATCGATGAAAACATGACCGGGTTAAACGAGCTGATGCCGGAGGAATGCTGGACGGCGGTGAAGGTGGACGGCAGGATCTATGGCGTGCCTACCTACAAGGACGTTGCGGTGTCCAATTACGCGATATGGGACAAAGAGCTTGTGGATGAATACAAGCTGGATACCAGTTCCTTAATCGAGCTTGAGTCCTTAACGCCTACGTTTGAAAAGCTAAAGGCGGATAAAAATGATTATCCGGTTTATATTAAAAACGACGGCATTTACCATATTTTTGACGTGTATGACCAGATTGGCGGCGGCACCCAGATTTTAGGCGTGCGTTATGACGACAAGGACGCAAGGGTATGCTTTACGTTGGAAGAGCCGGATATCCGTTCCGAGCTGGAAACGATCCATGAATGGTATGAAAAAGGACTGATCAACCCGGATGCGGCTACTTTGTCCGAGGGCCGTGTATACAATATGTGGCGCGTTGCCCAGGGCTGGGAATCCGCAGGCATTACATCCTGGGGCCCGCAGATGGGCAAGGAGGTTGCGGTGCAAAAGATCGGGGATACGATTATGTCCAACGAAACGGTGCGCGGCTCCATAAATATGATTTCCACCAACAGCAAGTACCCGGAAAAATGCTTACAGCTTTTAGACCTGGTCAATACCGACACAAAGCTGCGTGATATGTTCTATTATGGCGAAGAAGGCGTGGATTTTGAATATACGGATGACAACAAAGCGCATAAGCTCAACCAGGACTGGGAGCTTCCGGGGTATACCCAGGGCAGCTACTTTACCGTAACCCAGATCGATACCGACGAATACGGACAGTGGGATGAAATTAAGGAGCTGAACGAAAAAGCGGTAGTATCCGAAATGCTTGGCTTTACCTTTGATATTTCGGAAATATCCGATAAGCTTGCAAATTGCAGCGAAATCTGGCTGCGCTATCGAAGCGAGGTTATGACCGGCGTACAAGATCCGGCGGAATGCATCCCACAGATCAAAGAGGAACTGATGAAGGCCGGATGGCAGGATATTATGGACGAGGCGCAAAAACAGGTGGATGCTTATATGGCGGAAAAGAAATAGCGGGAATTTTATATAGACGAGAAGCAATAGCAGATAGGAATCAGTATGACAAAAATAATTGGGAATGGCCTGCCACGGATACCGTGGCAGGAACCAAAAGAAAAGGAAGTATTTCCGGTATGGCGTTATGACGAAAACCCGGTGATACAAAGGTTTGCGTCGGAATGCTCCAACAGCGTTTTCAACAGCGCGGTAGTCCCTTTTAAAGACGGGTTTGCCGGGGTGTTCCGCTGTGACAGCAAGTCCATCAGCATGGATATTTTTACCGGGTTTAGCAAGGACGGCATACACTGGGAAATCTCAAATGAGCCGATCGTATTCCACGGGGCGCACCCGGAGGTGGCGAAACGGGATTTTAGGTACGACCCGCGGGTCTGCTTTTTAGAAGACCGGTATTATATTACCTGGTGCAACGGTTATCACGGGTATCCGACGATAGGGATTGGGTATACTTTTGATTTCCAGACCTTTTACCAGCTTGAAAACGCGTTTTTGCCTTTTAACCGCAACGGCGTGCTGTTTCCGCGAAAGATCCATGGAAACTATTATATGCTAAGCCGCCCAAGCGACAACGGACATACGCCCTTTGGGGATATTTTTCTAAGCGAAAGCCCGGATCTGAAATACTGGGGATGCCACCGCTACGTGATGGGGGCGGTAAAAGGGGATTATTCCGCCTGGCAGAGTACAAAAATCGGCGCGGGCAGCGTCCCGATCGAGACGGACGAGGGGTGGCTTTTAATCTATCACGGGGTTATTCAGACCTGCAACGGATTTGTGTACCGGATGGGCTGCGCCCTGTTAGATCTGGAGGAGCCATGGAAGGTGATAAAGCGGACGAGGAACTATATCCTGGGGCCAAGCGAGCTGTATGAATGCGTAGGGGATGTGCCAAACGTGGTATTTCCATGCGCGGCGCTGACCGATGCCGAAACCGGAAGGATCGCGGTTTATTACGGCTGCGCGGATACCGTGACCGGGCTTGCGTTTACAACGGCGCAGCGGCTTATAGACAGTATGGAGCAGGAGCCGGATTGGTGGAGTAAGCATCGATGAAGTTTACCAGCATGACGGACAACCGTCCATATATGAACGTCGTATTCGGGAATTTTTACAATCCGGCGTTTACGGATGAAAGCTTTATAGATAAAACAATGCAGCTTGTAAAAGAGCTTGGTTTCAACAGCGTAATGTTCGATACGAAAGCCTGGGAGGACTTTAAGGAGCGCTGTGAGACAGGCGCGCTAAGCCAGTATGTAAAAATGCAGGAATATATGGCAAGATCAGCCGCATCCCATGGCCTTTCGTATAATTTCCTCCTGCTTTATATGAACGGGGATAACCTGTACCCGCATATCCGCTACAGCCCGCCGATTTACGGAGAGGAAACGGTGGATGTAAAAGGGCGGCCTGCGGGATGGTATAAATACTGGTCGAAAGCTGCCAGACAGTCTATGAAAGAGCATGTGGAGCGGATTTTAGACCAGTACAAGGATGGATGCGAGCGGTGCCTGGTGGATGCGCAATCGGACTTACAAAAGAACGTTGTCCCGGTATGCAGTATGTGGGACCCAGTTGTGGCCCCAAGCTTTGACGCGGATGGCAGGCGGCGGTATTTAAGTTTTTTAGAAAAGCTGTATGGCGGCGACCTGCAAAAGCTGAACCGGGCGTATGGAATTTCGGCGGAAAGCTTTGCGGAAATTAAGCCGGAGCAATACTGGTATCCGTTAAAGTACGGAGCGGATGCGTTTAAAACGGATGTATCCGATACGGATGAATTTAATATGGAAGCATCCGATACGGACGCGTTTTTTACGGAAGAAGATGTGGCATTATCTACGCCGCGGTTTAGGATCTGGCGGGATAATGCGCTTTGGAAAATGCAGGAGCTTACAGAATATTTCCAGGCGATGCAGCAGGCGCTAAAGGAGAGGCATACAGACCTTTTTCTTTGTCCGAATATGAGCCAGTGGGGATATTTTTTGAATATTTACGGGCGCAGCCAGGCGGATTTGGACAATGAGTTTAGCGATCTTTGGGATACGGCGGTGCGGGGGATTGATATTTACGCGCTGGCCCCATATGTGGATGCCTGTCATTTTATGACGGTTCCGGTGACGCCGGACGGGTTTGCGGATGCCTGGGCGGTTTCCTGCCAGCACAGCATGATGCGGGTAATGAACGAGGGAAAGCCGCTTATTGGCGGCGTTTACTGGGGACGGTATATTTATTGCGACCTGTACGCGTACCTTACGCCCTGCGAGATCATCGGGACGATGGCGGCGTGCGGCGTCGACGGGTATACGTGCTACGGCATCAACGGGCTGGACGACGGCGGGGTGTTAAACCGCATGGAGCCTCATTTTCAGGATTCGCTGTCGGCAGGAAACCGCTGGCTTTCAGATGTGCTTTCAAGACGAAAAGGGAGCCGCAAAAAAGAGGTCGCCATATTATTTCCATCCGAAATGGCGCATTTTGAGCCGTTTGAAGTTGGAAATAATAAAATCAGGCGGCTGGATTTATCCGGCTGGTACAAGCTTTGCTGTGACCTGGGATATCAGGCGGACGTGATAAGCTCCCACCAGATTGCGGAAGGAAGGCTTTGGGATTACCGGATTTTGATCGTAGCGGCAAACGACTGCTATGGAGCGGTGAGCCATAAAAAAACAGAGGCTCTTATAAAAGATTGGGTGAAAAAAGGCGGCGTATTACTGCACGGGCCATTTGACGAGCTGGCAGGCTCCTGCTTTGGGATTGTCGGGGAGCCTTGTGAAAAACTGCCGTATCGATATGATGTAACGATTATCCCTCAGGGGGCGGCGTTATGCAAATATGAGGGCGGTGAGCCTGTCTCGGAATATACGGACGGGACAGGATGCGTTATGGCATATAAGGGCGCGCGGTTATCTAAGATTTCCGGGCTTTCCAAAGGCGCCGGGCTTTCTGCGGAAGCGGGGCCGTATCTTGGAGCGGTGTATTCCTTTGGCGTACAGATCGGAGCGTCCTATGCGTCAAAGAATATCCCTCATGTGCCGTATGGACAGGGAAATAAGGAGATGTATCCCTTTGTATTGTCGGATCTGTCGCTAATAAAGGATATCTTAAACCGCCATTGTAAGCCGCAGGCTGAAATCCGCGGGCGGGGGATTGAGACAGGGGTGTTTTCCAATGGGATGGTGGTCGTAAACCACCGTTCGACTCCGTTTTCTTTGCCGAAAAGGTATGCGTTAGAGGTTTATCAGTACCAGAATGAAACAGCGGGCGTATTGTCGGGGCATTCGGCTGTCTGGTTAAGCTGGGAGGAAACTTCTGATTAATGGAGGTTAAAATTCAGGGAGTGCAGGGAAGGATTTATAAAGAAGATTTTTAAAAGGGAGGGGAGCGAATGAAATTTAAAAAATATCAAAAGTTGTTAAGCGTCGTTCTGGCAGCCGCGCTATTATCGGGGATAACCGGATGTCAGAAAAAAGAAGCAGGCAATCAGAGCCAAAATAATGGGCAAAGCGGGCAGCAGTCCGATGCAGGGGACGAAGCAGAATCGGGCGGAAGCGGCGCGGCAGCGTCCGGATATTCTGTAACCGAAGAAAACGGCAACCAGGAGCTTACGATGGCGCGTCAGCCTGAAGCCTCTTACTGGTTTCCGGCGCAGCTTTTGGAGTGGGAGCCGGATAAGGATGAGGATCTGATCTTTAACGTAAGCCATGTGCCGCTGGCGCAGCGTGTGCCGAAGGAGGAGCTTACGGCGGTAAACCAAACCCAGAATAAAGACACAAAGGTGATGGCGGTATCAATCATGAACGCAAGCACCAGCGGAAACGCGCCCCACGGTTTAAATAAAGTAAATGCGAACACATTTTCGTATTGGCAGTATGTCGATACGCTGGTATACTGGGGCGGCTCCTCCGGGGAAGGGCTGATCGTGGCGCCCAGTCCGGATGTGGTAGACGCGGGGCATAAAAACGGCGTAAAGGTCACCGGAACCGTATTTATGCCGCAGACCGCCCACGGCGGCAAGATGCAATGGCTGGAGGATCTTTTGACAAAAGCAGAAGATGGAAGCTACCCGGTTGTGGATAAGCTGATCGAGGTGGCAAATACCTATGGCTTCGACGGATGGTTTATCAACCAGGAGACGGAAGGAACCGAAGAAGAGCCGCTGACCAAAGATCATGCGGAGCGGATGCAGGAATTTTTATCTTATTATAAAAGCCAGGCCCCGGAGCTTTCGCTGATCTATTATGACTCTATGACAGATGAAGGCAAAATGGACTGGCAGAATGCGCTGACAAAGAAAAACCAGGCATATTTAAAAAAGGATACTGGGGAAGCCGTCGCGGATTCCATGTTTTTAAATTTCTGGTGGACCGAAGAAAAGCTTGCGCCTAAGGAGCTGCTAAAGTCGTCCGCAAAGCTTGCGAAAAATAAGCAGATCGACCCGTACGAGCTGTATGCGGGCGTGGACGTGCAAAGCAACGGCTATCAGACCCCGGTGGACTGGAGCTTATTTGAAAACAAAGAGGGCGGCACATATACCTCGTTGGGGCTTTACTGCCCAAGCTGGGCGTATTTTTCAGCCGACAGCGTGCAGGATTTCTGGAAGCGGGAAAACAAGCTTTGGGTCAACGGAAAGGGCGATCCATCTGTGGAAAGCGACAAGGACGCACAGTGGAAAGGGATTTCCTCCTATGTGGTGGAGCGCACCGCCATTACAAAGCTTCCGTTTGTAACGAATTTTTCTACCGGAAATGGATACGGATTTTACAAAAACGGGGAGCAGATAAGTTTGCTGGACTGGAATAACCGGAGCATTTCTGATATACTGCCTACATACCGCTATATTATAAACGACGGAGAGGGCAACCAGCTTGCGGCGGATCTGGACGTGGGGGATGCTTACTACGGCGGCAACAGCCTGATCTTGCGCGGGACGATGAAAAAGGATGTGGAATCTAAGATCCGTATGTACAGCGCGAGCCTTCCGATCGAAGAACAGACGGTATTTACGACCGCCGCAAAAGCAAAGGGCGCGTCCGTCGCGCTGGACGCGGCGCTGACGCTGGACGACGGTTCGGAAGTGATTTTAGAAGGCGATCAGAATGTAACAGAGGACTGGACGGTAGTTTCCTACGATATGTCGAAGCTTGCGGGAAAAACGGTTAAGGAGCTTTCTTACCGTATGAAAGCCGATGCGGACGCTGGCGGCTTCCAGCTTCGTTTTGGAAATATTACGCTGGCGGGGAAGGATACGCAGCAAAAAGCGTCAGTCAGCAATGTAAAGGTGTTGGACTCTGAATTTGACGAGGATGCGATGTATGCAGGCGTGCGCCTTTCCTGGGAGTCGGATGTCCAGGCGGATTATTATGAAATTTACCGCATAAACCAGGATAAGACCAAATCCCTGCTTGGGGTGTCTAATACGGAAAGCTTCTATATAAATACGCTGCCGCGCACCGATGAGACAAATCAATCCGAGTTTGAGGTAGTCCCGGTAAACGCGCTTTTAGAAGAAGGAGCCGGTGCGGGCGTTACGATGGAATGGCCGGACAACAGCCTGCCGAAAGCCGCGTTTACAGCGGATGTAACCCAGGCGGCTCCGGGGGAGAAGATTACCTTTACCAGCCTTTGTTCCCAGAATACCCAGACGGTAAACTGGACACTGGAAGGTTCCGACCAGGAAACCGCCCAGGGGGAGAGCGTTACGGTTTCTTATGACAAAGAGGGCGTATATCCGGTTTCCATAAAAGCGGAAAATGAATCCGGAACTAGCGACGCGTCGCAGGAAGCTTACATTGTGATCACAAAGAAAGCCGCAAAGGGCTTAAAATTATTATCGAAAGGCGCTGCGACAGAGGCGGATACCTTTGTAAATGAAAACGAAGCCCCGCAGTTTGCGGTAGACGGAGACATTTCTAAAAAATGGTGCGCAACAGGCAGCGCGCCTCATGAAATTACGCTGGATCTTGGAAAAGCAAAGACAGTCAGCGCTGTCGACATTTCCCATGCCGAGGCTGGCGGGGAAAGCGCGGATATGAATACGAAATCCTATGCGATCTTAGTCAGCGAAGACGGAGCGGCGTTTGAGGAGGTAAGGAGCGTAACGCGCAATGCCTTGGGCACGACCCACGATACCTTCGCCCCTGTAAAAGCAAGGTTTGTAAAGCTTGTCGTAAACAAGCCGACCCAGGGGAGCGATACGGCGGCAAGGATTTATGAAATTGAGGTATACGGGCTGTAATTCATGAGTCGGCGTTATTTGGTAAAGTTTGCTGCACATCAGTATAAATTATGGAAAGGGGTTTGGATCAGAGAATGGAAAACAGAAAAAAGGCGCTCCTTGGGATCGACCTGGGAGGGACAGGGATAAAAATCGGGATTTTAAACCAATCGTATGATATTCTTGCGCAGACATCCATACCGACCAACGCAAAACGGCCGTATCAGCAGGTGATCGCGGATATGGGAAACGCGGCAGTCGCGCTTTTGGTGGAGCATGGCTATAGCTTAAAAGACTGCCTGGGAGCCGGGGTGGGAAGCCCCGGCACGATAGACAGTGAAAACGGCACGGTATTGTACTCCAACAACATCCGTTGGGACAACGTCCCGCTGGCGGAGATCCTATACCGGTATTTATGGGTTCCGGTTTTTGTAAATAACGATGCGAACTGCGCCGCCTTGGGCGAGGTTGTAAAGGGGGCGGCGGCAGGCTGTCAAAACGCCGTCTTTTTAACGCTTGGAACCGGAGTCGGCGGCGGGGTGGTTATAAACGGGCAGATTTTTGAAGGCGGGCATCCTGGCGGCGTGGAGCTGGGACATATCCGGATCGCTTCCAATGGCAGGCGGTGCACCTGCGGAAGGTACGACTGCCTGGAAGCTTATGCTTCTGCCACGGCTTTGATTTCGGATGCGAAAGAAGCGGCGCGCCAGAATCCGGATTCCATGCTCTGGGAGCTTTGCGGGAGGGATTTGGAGCGGATGAATGCCAAAATGCCTTTTGACGCAGCCTGGGCAGGGGATGCGGCAGGCCGCACACTGGTAGAAAATTACATTGGCTATCTGGCGGACGGCATTACGGATTTAGCCAATATTTTTCGTCCGGATGTCATCGTGCTGGGCGGCGGGATCTGCGCGCAGGGCGAGAAGCTGACCGGGCCTTTAAACCGCTATTTGAAAGAAAACTGTTTTGGCGCGGATGTGTCCTATATCCCGCAGGTGGTTACCGCAAAAAACGGCAATGATGCCGGGATTATCGGCGCGGCATGCCTGGTGCAGACGGAGGGTTTGATAGATTCATTTGCAGATTCTAAAGGGGCACAGGGCGTATCGGGAACGAACGGGGACAGGGAAAAAGGACGGCCCAGTACAGATATGGGCATTAAGCAGATTTTATTTATGGAGCCGGCCTGTACAGAAAATGTATGGGGCGGCAGCTGTTTGAAGGAGGACTTTCATTATCTAAACGCAGGGGAGAGGACTGGGGAATGCTGGGGGATATCCGCCCACCCGAATGGGGACGGCACGGTAAAAAACGGTGCGCTTGCCGGGAAAAAGCTTTCCGAAGTCTGGGATAAATATCCGCGGCTATTTGGAAACCCGAAATCCAGTCATTTTCCGCTGATGGTCAAGCTGATTGACGCAAAGCAGGATCTAAGCATCCAGGTACACCCGGACGATGGCTATGCGGCGCAGCATGAAAACGGTTCCTTTGGGAAAACGGAATGCTGGTATGTGCTGGATTGCCCGAATCCCGCTACCCTGGTCATCGGTCACCATGCGGGTTCCAAAAAAGAGCTGGAAGCGATGATCGCGGACGGCAGATGGGAAGAATTGCTTTATGAGGTTCCGGTGCAAAAGGGGGATTTTATCCAGATTGACCCGGGAACGGTACATGCCATTAAAGGTGGGTGCCTGATTTTGGAAACACAGCAAAGCAGCGATATTACTTACCGCCTTTACGACTACGGAAGGCTTAGTGGCGGAAAACCGAGAGAGCTTCATTTAAGCCAGGCGCTGGATGTAATTACGGTTCCTGCGAAATCGCCGCAGTCCTGCATCCGGCACGTCGGAGAACTGTCGGAAAATAAGCTCCATCCGATCTATGAATGCGCGTATTATAGCTTTTTCAGGCTGGATGTAAAAGGCGCTTATACAATGGAGCAAAGCGCGCCGTTTTTGCTCGTATCTGTACTGGAGGGCGCGGGGGATGCAGCTGGAATTCCGGTTCATAAAGGGGATCATTTTATTGTGCCATATGAGTATGGCGCGCTGGAATTTACAGGAAACTTGAGCCTGGCAATTTCAGCGCCTGGAGAGGGGGCGTAAGGTATGGAAAGGTTCGGACATGAAAATAAGCTTTTTACGATCGCGGGAAAGCTTGTGGACTGCTTTTATGTCAGCGTATTATGGCTGCTGTTCAGCCTGCCGGTCGTCACCTTCGGCGCGTCCTGCGCGGCATTGTATTATACCGTGCATAAAACCATACGTGGCGGGCGCGGGTATATTTGGCAAAGCTTTTGGGGGGCGTTTCGGTCGAATTTGAAGCAGACAGTAAAGCTTTGGCTTTTGATGCTTTTGACTTTTGCGTTTTTGTTTGCGGATTTACGGATTACGTATATTGCCGTAACAAAAGGGATGCCGTTTCGGGGGCTGTGCTTTGTATTTTTGTTTCTGCTGCTTTTTTGGGTCGTATGGAGCATTGTGTTGTTTGCATATGCGGCCAGGTTTGAAAATGGCGTTAAGGATACGCTAAAAAACGCGGCGGTGATTTCGCTGGCGCATCTGCCCTGGGCGGTTTTGATTTTGGCGGCGGTTTTGATCGCGGCGCTTTTCGTATTTCTTGTGCCGCCTATGGTTTTACTGCTCCCGGCAGGGGTCGCGTATTTGTGTGAAATGATTTTGGAGCGGATTTTTTGTAAATATATGTCGAAAGAGGATCTGGAGCGGGAAAGCTTGCTTATGGAGCGCTCCTTATGATATTTTTTATGAAGGGATCAGGCGGCGTTTCGCCTGATTCTTCTTATGCGCAGGCCCGCATATGAAAGTTTGCCGCTGACGCGGCATGCGGGCCGCGCGGCGAGTAGGGAAAGCTTTCCTACTCGTTTAAGAGTAAATGGGCCTGCCCCAGCCGTCTTCTGATTTCCCGGCCCGTAAACGCCGCAAATAGGATCTTTATGAAATCTACGAAAATAAATACTGGCTCTTTGCAGACGATGACGGCCTGCCAAAAGGTGCAGCCCGTTAAATGCATATAATAGCCCGTGCCAAATATGTGCAGAGCAGCCATACCGAGAAGCATTCCGACCATAGACCAAAATAAATTACAGTTGGACTTTTGGATAAACAGGCCGCTGATATAGGTTAGAAAGATAAACCCGATTAAATAACCGCCAGTTGGCCCGGTAAGCTTAGCCATGCCTCCGGCATATCCGGAAAAAACCGGCAGCCCCGCTATGCCAAGCAGCAGATACAGTAGGCAGCTTATGGTTCCAAGCTTTGCGCCAAGCACATAGACAGCCAGCAAAAGCGCAAGATTTGTAAAAGAAACAGGGATATCGCCGATTGGTATGGCGATGGGGCCTACAACGCATAAGACCGCAGTGATCAAAGATACGGAGCATAGCTGGTAGGCGGTTATTTTTTTTGAGTTGCTTGTTTGTGTTTCATAGTTTTCGTTCAAATGTTAACCTCTCCTTTCACTTTTGTTTACTATAGTCCATTATAATCGTAAAAGGAGATTTGTCAATCTATTATATCCGGATATCTGTAAATTTTTGCATATTTATTGTGCGCAAGCAGCCCTCAAAAAGCGCCGCGCTTTTCTAGGGGTTAAAGTTCGAAATCCGTCCGGTAGTGGGAAGGGTATAGCCGGAGGCAAGGGCGCCAATATGATTCCTCTACGTTTTGGAGAAGCGGCTTGGATGTCGGCGGCGGCAGGTGATCCTGCCGGATAGCTTACAGAGTGTGATTGCATGAAGCAGGTGAAGGAGATTATGAAATTCCAATGAAGCATGTGCGGGAAGTTATGCGGTTCATTAAGTATTCGAAAGAAAAGGAAAATTTAAGCAGGGTATTGGCAGCCAATGAAGAGCGTTTCCGGGAAGTGGAGCGCAGTGCGGCGGATGTGATTGAGACAATTACAAATTCAGGCATAAAATATGATGAAAATGACGAGGCGGTTAATATGTGCCAGGCGATTCAAGAAATGAGGAAAGAGGAAAGACGGATAGGAGAATTAAATAAGGCCAAGGAAGCAGCCAGAAATTTTTATAACCTTGAGGTTGTTGTCGAAAAGATTGCTCAAGGCGTAGGGTATGCAGTGGAAACTGTAAAGGAGTGGCTTGGACTTGGATCATAATGCATAATAATGAATCGTAGATTTTCAGGATTACAGGGGATGGCGTATAGCATATGAAAGACATGATTTAAAGCGGGCAGTAAGCGCCCGGGATCAATCCAGTTGGTCGATCAATTCTCTTAATTTTTTCCTGTCTTCTGCGGTTAATGTGTTGGATGGCAGATAATCTTCTGTTATTGACATTATAAGGTTAAATATAAGCGCGGTAATAACGCCGGTCGCAAATAAGTAAACGACCAGTTCGGATAGGTCATAGGCAGCTAAAAAGCCCACACAATAGTAATATTTCAGCATAAACAGAATAAAGGAAGCTGCATATGAAAATACGGATGTAACAAATAATGTGACTTCAATGATTTTTACGATTTTTCGAAACATATTATCTCCTTTCTACTACAATTTGTTTTAGACGATTGAAAAACGCCAAGTCACGCCTAAAATAGGCGTTTTTTGAATTGTTTCCAGGAACTGGGTGATCTTATTAGTACGGATGCTTGTTATACGACGATTATAGCACAAAAGGAACTGCTTGTATAGACTAAATTTGGAGTTCTTACAATTCAATGTTACAGTTCAGCCCACGCCATTCACAAAGTCGCGATTATGCGTTTTCCGCTGCTTCAAAGCTGCCTTTGTTCATGAGACGGATGGATATCATTATATAAAAACCCGATTTCACGAGGCGGGATAGGCTTTAACGTTACTTTTCATGGGGTGGGGATTTACCATATAAAGATAAATAATAGAGCGTTATCCGGCAAAATATTGGGAAAATTCCACCCGGACGCTGGAAACAGGCGGCAGGCCCGTTCGAATGTTCCGGCTCCGGGATGTAAGAAGTTCTAGGCATTCTGCGCAAGGGTTTCTATACCGGACGGACCGGGGACCTACCGCCATCCATGGCGCAATCCCCTTTTTCGGGCATCCGTGCCCGAAAATCCTGTACGGAAAGCAGAATGCCAAGAACTTCTAACATCCCTGCA